>NZ_JAIQZM010000030.1 GCF_023333595.1 Argonema galeatum A003/A1 | reverse complement strand
ATGCCAGCGCGTACCGCTATATTTCGTTAGCCAGAAAAGCCGTCCTTCTTATGACGGGGTTTTAAACCCAATTCTCTAATAATTTTCGCTGCAAATTCAAAACCCTTGTAATTGTCTGTTCTGGTAACTTTGCCATCAGCCTTGGTATCTAAAACTGAGCAAGTGGTCTCAAGCCCCCAGATCGATTTGTGGGGTCATACTCATGAGTCCGCGCTAAAGCAGAAGCACTACTGAAAAGAGCTATTTATACTTGGGTTTGGATATAGATTTTTAGTTTGCTAAATCAACTAAAGCGTCCCGCTGGAACCTAACTACTCGTAATACTGAAATGCGATAATGCTCAGCCGTGAATACTGATAGTGTAATATTGGCCTGCTCTGGATCTATGATGCGTTTGACCGTGCAGATCTGCTTCTTATTGTTGCAGTAGGCAACGATGCGATCGCCAACCTGGATATTCAACGCTTGGATTTTCAATTGCTACTCAACTTCATTAAATAATTGGCTTAGCTAGCTGTATTCAGCGCTACCTGCTTGTATAGATAAGTGATTGCATAGCGGTTTTTTCCTTAGTGCGATCGGCAAGTTACTCCGCTCTTAATTGCCCTTTACACTAAGGAAGCAAAAATGTATTGCTACATCTCACTTACCCAGCTATTACGATACTTTTCGATTATAGCACAAAAATAATCCGCCGTCTCAAAATTAATATTTTTTATAAGATAATTTATGGACTGGGGACTGGGGACTGGTGACTGGTGACTGGTGACTGGTGACTGGTGACTGGGGGCTAGGGACTGGTGACTGGTGACTGGGGACTGAGGACTATTCTTTCTTTTGAATGAGTGAATGAGTGAATGAGTGACTTTTTTTGACCTACTTACGATCGCCATTTTTGCCAAACCGACTTTCCTGCAAAGAATTCCCGATTCCCTCCAGAATTCCCCGCCCAATTAAGCCGATACCTCTGCCTACAACCTGTGTCAGCAAGTAAACAACAGCGCTACCGATGAAGGCAACTACTGCCTGGAGACGAGGCGCGATCGCATCTCTTGTTTCCAACGCCAACGTCACCGCCAATTGTATACCAGAAAGTTGCTTTAATTCTCCAACACGGGGAGCATAAATAGAAGTTTTTATAATACCAATCCCGTCTATAAAAAATAAATTATATCTACTTTCAAAAATGGCTCTTGGAGTTACTACATATTTTTCTAACCGATATCTCCAAGATAAGTTGTTTCTAAAGCGTTCTATTTCTCTAGTAGAGATAAGTTTTCGATCGTAAAAATTTTGCTTAATCGTCTCCACATCTGCAAACTGATTCAACAGCGGTTGAACTACAGCATTAGCAACTTGAATAACTAGATTTTGCAGTAATAATTCTGCCCGTGCCAGGGATTCAGGCGTTCCAACTGAGTAGGAAGCATTATCAACTGTCAATGGCGTTTCAAATAACAGATAAGAAAATAAATCAATAACCAAAGGAATCTTTTTCAGTATTTCTATCTGGACAACTTGGGCGTCTTGCAATATAATATTGACAACTTCCAAATCGCGCTCTCCCACTCGTAGGGTGTAGTATTTACCAAAAAAGTCTGTAGCGGTAGTCTGCCACAAATCCTGTAAAATAGCAGAGCGCAATTCTTGCAGTTGACTCGGCTGAACCTGGGAAAAGCGCAGGTCATTCAGGACATCCTCTAACTTTCGCAAAACCAGATTAAGCAATTCCCGCTTTTTTTCTGACCTGAAAATATCGATTTCCAAAGGGACGTTAGTCAGGTTTTGCACGCCATACTGGATTTTGGCGAAAGTGTTGTCGAACAACTGCGATCGCCAAGTATCGCCTGAGAGATCGAGATCCAGAGCTGAAAGCGAAGTCCCCCGCTCAAGAACTCCCTCGTTCCTTGCTTCGCTGTTCCTCGGCATCACCAATACGATCGTGGGTTGCCCTAACAGCTTGTTCAGCAAGCCACGAGCTGCTTTGAGTTCTCGCCGCCGTCCAGCCAAGATAGCCCTGTCTAGCGCAGACAGTCTAGCGTTTTGCAGTGAGTCCGTCACCTCAGCCAGGGCAGCTTCTATTTGCCGCACTCCAGACAAGCGGATATTATTCAACAGAGTTGGCAACACACCTGCTTGAGTTCGAGACTGCGGACTGGGTGTACCCGCCAGAGGTGCCTCTATCAACTCCGAAGGCCAATAAGATTGACCGGCTGCCACCTGACGAATAGCATCGACTAATTCGGAAACAGCACATCCTTTGGGGCAATAGCCCTCAACACCCAGTTGCCGTGCTGCCGCCAGCAGCACCGGCTCTAAAAAGGAACTCAGCAGCAATATCGGCAGATGGGGGTACTGGGTTTTCAATTGCTGGCAGAGTTCTAACCCTGAGATTCGATCTTGATGAAATTCAGATGTGTGGAACAGATCGTTTGGCAAACGACCCAAGCCTAAGTCTAAAATGACTAGAGTGACGGGGGGCTCACCGCTTTGGAGAATCTGTAAGGCATCTTGAGACGATCGCGCAAGAGCGATCGATTGCAAGTCGATAAACTGACTCGCAACAACGCGCAGACCCGCTCCGAAAATAGGGTCATCGTCAATTAGCAGTAAATTGAGTGGGCTTTCCGGGCGTCCACCCAGGTCTGGTTTTACCAGATCGCTCATAGTGCTTCAGTTGCAGACATATTCGGTGGATATTGGCTCATCGCTTCGATGATGGCAGAGAAGAAGAAACGGGGAACAGTTAAGAAAATTTCAGATTTTCGATTTCAAATTGAAGTTCAATCTAAAATCTAAAATCTAAAATCTTTTCTATGCCTTTTACCATATGTTACCTGCCACTCACCAGATGCCAAAGTCAAATAGTTAGTATTCGCACGCAAAAACTTGGCTCATAATGACCATAGGGAGCCGTTTCAGAGTTGCTGTAGAGGTGAGATGAGCTTAAGCATTCGGCAGTGGCTGATAGATCGCAACATTACAATTACTCAGCTACAGGCACTTGGAGCCCAAACCGCAGGCGTTGCCTTCCGCATCGGTCAGGACATGGAAGTCAAGAGCCTGACACCTTTTGATATCAGTCCGTTCGCAGAACTTCTGGAACTGCCCTTAGATGTTTTCTGGCAATACGTCGAGCCGGTTTGTAATCTGAGTGTTGAACTGCTGCGAATTCTAAGCCGTAAGAAGCCCCTCAAGCGCAATGAGGGTACCTGGTTGGCTTTTCAAATTGCCTATCAGAGGAGTTTGCAAAAAATTTTAGAACAGGAATTCGCACTGAAAAGACCGTGGTTAGAGCGGGCTAACGTACTAACCCAGGGGACTGCGGACGAGAGTAGGCCGGTAATTCTACCCGATTCTCAGCTGCAAGCACTGCTGAAAACCTTACGACCGGGCAGACTTACGGATACGCAAGCAGAACAGGCGCTTTCCTCAATAGGCGAATCTTTGCTCGTGGGGCAGATGAATAATCTGGCTCTAGCTTGGTTTGTCACCAACGGTGTTGAAGAAATCCTGGCCAAACAGCTCGTACAGCGTTTGGTTCATGCACTCCCAGGTCATCTGCTCACAGTAATTGCCGAGAATGCGCTGCCTCTGGCTCAACTGCAAAAATTCGTCCGCTTGGGTCACTTAACCAACAACAACTTGGCAAATCAAATTCTGACGGACGATGACACTATCACGCTAGACCCCGAAAATGAACTTTCCGCACTGTCCGTCGGTGCTACGATACCCAATCTAATTGACTTAAACCGGGAAAACTACCGGGCGAACCTCCTGCAAGCTCTCAGCGAACCAGTACTAGGAGAATTCTTTGCCCTGAAAGATTTATATGTCCCCCTCAAGGGAGTGCCAGTTGAAGAAAGCGAGAACAAAAGAGACATACAGTGGAGAAGCCCGACTTTTCCATCCGCTCAGTCTACCCCCTCACCCTCAACGGCATCAGTTGATTTAATGGAATGGGCAATAGGCCAACTGTCCGATCTCGAAAGTGTCGTTATTATTGAGGGCGAACCGGGTACTGGCAAAACCAGTTTCTGCCAGATCTGGGCGGCAAAGATAGCCCAAGAGGTTTACCCGTCCTGGATGCCGGTATTTATTCGCTTGCGAGATGTGACTTTGGGCAAAACCCTGGAACAGACGCTGGATACTGCCTTAAAAGCGGCTAAATTAACAAGCGCGGATGGCTGGCTTTCGCCTTTACACCCTCCCTGCTTGTTAATTTTGGACGGACTGGATGAATTGCCCCGCGCTCCTGATGTTGAGCGTCAATTTTCTGCATTCCTAGATCGGGTGCAGAAGTTTCAGAGCCAATTCGCTGGGGCATCTGGCCGTCACCGCCACAAGATTGTCCTCACTTGTCGATCGCAGATACTCGCCAGCTTAGCCCACAGTCTGCCGGTTTCATTCCGGCGCATGGCTATTCAACCTCTGGATCAGGAGCAACTCAAACTGTGGTTCAAGAATTGGTCTAAACTCCAACCCAAATCGATCGCTCAAGCTTACTTTAACTTTTTGAAGCAGAGCGGGGTTTTTCGGCAGTTGCCAGAGGTGAAGGATTTGACGGCTTTTGTCCATCAGCCCCTAAGCCTGTTTCTATTAGCCATTTTGTATCGAAGCGGCAGACTTGATGAAACCCTCTTTCCCTTGCGCGGTTCCCAAATAAGATTTGAAATTTACGATCGACTTTGCCGCTGGCTGCTGGGGGAAGCACCGGATGGAATGTCGTCTGGCAATAGCGTATCGATGTTGGTTCGCGAAGGTTCGGCTAATAGCTACCATACTCCAGAAGCGATCGCCAGTCTGCTCCAAGGTCGATCTTCCCAAGAAGTCCGTCACCAAATGCAAGTAGCTGCTATTACTTTACTGGAAAGCGGTCGCAACTCCTGCTCCCTCAGCACTATTGCTACCCGTTTAGCGGGAGTTAATTCTCAGGCTGCTGCAACTACTTTTACCTTACCTGCATTTTACTTTCGCCGATCGGATGTAAAAGAAGTCACGGATACTACGACACGGATATACACGGATGCACGGATCTCAGAATCTGTGTTGTCCCCCACTCTCCCACTCTCCCATTCCCCCACTCCCCCACTCCCCCACTCCCCCACTCCCCCACTCCCCCACTCCCCCACTCTTTCTTTCTCCCACCCTAAGTTGGGAGAATATTTCTGTGCCGAGGCTCTAGCCGAAAAGCTGAAATCTTTGACTCGACGAGTCGCCGATGCCTACGGGGAAGCGATTTTTGCGATCGACTCGCCGTCTAGTGTCGCCCAGCACCTCTATAATTCCTTGGGTTACGGTATCATCTCGGCTGAGATTGAAGAGCTGCTCATCGAACGTCTGCGCCGAGAAGAAGCTCGCTCGAGCAGGTCGTTTTCTTTTACAGTTTTGTTGGATCGCCTCAATAGTTTCTATCGCGCTTACTGTCGAGGTCGATGGTTGGATGAGGGGTTGGTTCACACTACTCGCTCCCAGTTGCGTCCGCTAGGCAATTCCCTTAATGTTCTGCAAATCGATGCAACGGTGGGACTCAATGTGTTTCAGTTGCTTTGTGCGTGTCACCGAGAGGCGCAGATTCCCTTTTCACCTTGTGGAGATGCAGAAATTCCAGAGGAGTTCAATGCCGATCGATTCCTTAGCTTAATCGGTCGCACTGCGGTTTTATCGCCAGATGCTTTCTGGGCGCGATCGAGAGGAAGTCTGCTTTTATTAGATTTAGATAAAGCCTGTTTGGATCGCGTGATGCTTCCTGGAGCTAATTTCTGGAAAACAAATTTCTTTGCCGCTGAGTTAGTCGGAGCCAATTTAGCAGGGTCAAACCTTCAAGAAGCTAACTTGTCTTGGGCAAATCTTACCGATGCCGATCTATCGGGTGTCAATCTCTCAGCCGCCAAGCTAGAAGGGGCTAATCTAACAGGTGCCAATCTGATGGGGGCAAACCTTCAGTTGGCTAGTCTCACCAATGCTTGTCTGTTTGAAGCTCAGCTTGATGAAGCTACCAAAGATTTTGCGGAAAAAAGCGGTGCCCTATTCTCCTTGAATCAGTATCGAGCTTGCCAGCAAGCTCTTGTTAACTTGGAAGCCGGAACCAGGCATAGTACCATACCAGTTACTAGAAATGTCAGGGTGAATGAAGATCGGGATGGTGATTCGACTCTGCTGCTGATTGAGCGTAGCGAGGGAGAAATACACTCTCAAGACGAAAGTGATATGGATAATAATGATGAGACTATGTTTCTTTAGTCATTAGTCATTGGGAAATTTAAAATTGAAGAATTGCAGATTTCAAATTTATTTGGAATTGACAATTTGAAATAAATCTGAAATCTGAAATCTCAAATCTGAAATTAGTCGCTGGTTGGTTCGGAGATTCGATAACCGTAGAAGTTAATGCTATAGTCGGTGATCCGCACTCCTGTTTGTTCTTCAATTTCTTTGAGCAAATCTTCAGGAAGTTCGACGCGAACATCCAAAATTTGATTCGTATCCACGCAGTTGATGTGGCTGTGGGAGTCGCTGATGTTGCCGTACAAACGACCGTCCGATCGCTCAAGGCACTCAATAATTCCTTCACCAGATAAAGCTTCTAAATTTTGATATACAGACGTATGTCCGATATTTTTTCCTTGCAGATTCAGGCGATTATAAATTTCGCGAGCAGATAAGTGTTCTTGCTCTTGCCAAAGCAGCTCCAAAATAAAGCGCCGCTGGCGGCTCAAGCGCATTCCCTTCGCCTGACACCTTTCTAAAGCATCGTCTAAAGAACGAATTGGTTTGGCAGCGATCGTTTCATTTTGCATAGTTAAGACTCTTGATTTCTATTGGGAACTTACTCATATGTCTATATTTTATAACGGTTTTTAGTTGCATGAAGTGTAGCCCAGAAACCCGGTTTCTTTAAGAAACCGGGTTTCTCTGTACGAAGAGTAGCCCAGAAACCCGGTTTCTCTGTACGAAGTGTAGGCCACAAACCCGGTTTCTTTAAGAAACCTGGTTTCTCTGTACCTCACTAACCTGAAAAGGGCTGTAACTTTGCTACTATGTTCAGGGATAGGCCACTTGGGAGAGGGAGCAACCAAACTGGCAATATCTGCTGGTATCCGGCGCTTGAGCTAAACGTGCCAAAGGCATATCGCTCTTAACCACCGCAGAGAAGTGAGCCGACTTGGCGAAACTCTCGTTTACAAGTCATTCTCCATTAAAACAAACTCATTACTACTTTAGCTTATTTATTTATTGTGAATAATCAATGACCATTGCGATCGCTCTCAACTCCAACCAACTCAACAATTTGGATCTGTCGCCTGCCCAAACGGTAATTGAAAAACTGCTGCAAGAAGGAGCCCCATCCCACGAACAGCAGTTGCGCTTTGATATTGACTATCCCCGCGAATCCACCGACCCACGGGAACTATCGGAAATCCCAGAGGTGCGGCTGTGGTTTGTTCGCCTGGACGCCCGCTATCCCTGGCTGCCGTTTCTGCTCGATTGGAAAGCTGGGGAACTAGCCCGCTACGCCGCCATGCTGGTGCCGCACCAATTCAGCCGCAAAGAGGGCATCCAGTACAATCCAGAAGCTTTAGAAATTTTTGTGATGCAAAAGCTGTTTGTTTTGGTGGACTGGATGAAAAGTCAAGGCATTGAAAGTCCATCCCGGTTAAAGTCGATGGCCCAGATGTTCGGTTACGAACTGGATGATGCCTTGTTTGAGGCTATCCGCTAGAATTCAAGAAATTCTATACAGGTTTTCCACTCCCATAATTGAGTCACCGACATAGGCCCAGCGACCTTGGGCTATTTCACTCCGAACTTCGTAATCTATACAGAACACATTGCCTTCTCCCCAGCTGGTAATCAGCCAATCACCCACGCGCAAACCAACACCCTGATACTCACTTCCCATTGACCAGGAGAGCTGATAAATGTCATTTAACTGACGAATATTCAGGGTGCCTTCGTAATTTCTAATTTTGGAAATTGTGCCGCTGATTTGGTAAGTACCCTCTAGTTGGTTAGGTGTGTTGCCCACAGCCTTTTCCGTGTCCAGTACACCGTTGTTAGAGGGCGTAATCCACGTGCCATCTAGGGTGCCGTCGCCATTAATTTTGTAAAGCGTAACGCCGTAGGTGCGATCGGGGCCACAGCCAGCAAAAAGATGACCGTCCTCAAAAAACGCTAAACCTGAGTAATCACCCAATGTAGTCAACCAGGACACCGTGTAAATTTTGCCCATAGGATGGATTTGCACCGTGCCCGAATAAGGCGTTTCGTCGGTCGTTCTCGCCGCTGTAATAGTCCAAGTGCCTTCTGGCCCGGTTTTGGCTTTAGGATTGTTTGCCACTATATTCATTGAATTGCTCTGCGGGTCGCTCTATCTCTAAATTACCCATTTGCTGCAAAATCCAATCAACGGCAGCTAATAAGTCGGTGGCAATATAATCTGGTTTGGTGTGGTGCTGGTACTTACCACTCAGGACGCTAGAACCAAATCCAGTCTGCACCAAAATCCCGCTGCACCCGGCATTGTGAGCCATATCAACATCGGTTGCTTTATCGCCGACTGCAAAACTCTGGCTTAAGTCTAGGTCATGTTCCCAGGCAGCTGCCACCAGCATCCCGGTGTTGGGTTTGCGCCAAGTACTCCAACGAGTAAATTCTGGATGGGTTCCTCCTTCTGGCGGACTGAGATAGGGGCAGTAGTACAGGGCGTCTAATTTTGCCCCTGCTTCTGTTTCCAACAGGTGGCAAAGACGCTGATGCAAGGCTTCTACGTGGTCAACTGGGTAGTAGCCCCGTGCTGGGCCAGACTGGTTAGAGACCAGACAGCAAAATATTTGGCTTGAGTTTAACTGCCGCACTGCTTTAGCTGCACCCGGTATTAGATGTAGGTCTTCTAAAGAGTGAATGTAGCCCGCTTCGATGTTGAGGACGCCATCTCGATCGAGAAATACGGCTGGTTTCATGTCGTAATTTTTGGAGTGCGATCGCAAGTTTATTGTACTGTATTTGGAGCGCAGATAATTATAAAAACCTTGTCTAGTTATTCAACTTTTGAACTATTGTATAATAATCTCTGAAATTTCCTTTGAGCGAGTCACCTCATGTCCAAGAAATCTCTCAAATCGTCAATTGCCGAACCTTTAGGAAAAATTCCCCTCCAACTTGTCATGATTGTCCCTTTTGTCGTGCAAATTGTCGGGGCTGTGGGAATAGTGGGATATCTCTCCTTTCAAAACAGCGAGAAAGCAGTCAATAAGCTTGCCAATAAATTAATGGATGAAGTTTCCGCTCGCATCGAACAAAATCTAAATAACTACCTAGAAATTCCGCATCAGGTGAATAAAATCAAACTGAATGCGATAGAAAGCGGGCTTTTAAGTATGAAAGATATATCAGCTTGGGAGAAATATCTTTGGCGGCTAGTCCAGTTATATCCAGAAGTAAACTACACGATAGTCGCTAACAAAGATGGAAGAGTACGAGGAGTAGACCGTACAGAAAATGGCACTATACTCCGACTCGAAATAGATGATTACACCAACTACAATTTTACTTTTTACAATACGGACGAAAAGGGCGATCGCACTACAATTAACCAGGTCATACCCAACAATGAATCTGAGCTAGAAAGGCGATATTGGTACACACATCAATTTTGGTACAAAGAGGGAATTAACGCCAAAAAAGCTAGTTGGAATTCGGCAATTAATCCCTCATTTATAGAGCCTACTTTGTTAGTTGTTGCTACCGAGCCGTTGTACGATCGAGAAGGGCAACTACAAGGACTCATGCTTACGTCATTACGTCTGAACAGTACTGGTCGATTCTTGCGGAGCCTTAACATTGCTAAAACAGGACAAGCATTTATTATTGATGATCGGGGAAGATTAGTAGCCACTTCTACCGATGAAATACCATTTCGTACTCAAGATGGTAAAAGAGAAATGTTCAAAGCAACAGAAAGTAGCAACCCAGTTACGAGAACTACAGCTACATATTTAGCTACCCATTCAGAAATATTCAATAACTTGAAAAAAGCGCGGCATATAAAATTTGAAATAGACGGCAAGCGACAATTTTTAAGACTCTTGCCTTTCCGGGACGATAAAGGGCTCAATTGGCAGGTGGCGGTAGTAGTTCCCGAATCTGACTTTATGGCAAAAATTTACAAAAATAGGCAGCATACAATTATTATGTGTATTGCCACTTTGGGTTTGGCAACTATTGTGGGAATCTTCATCTCTCGTTGGATTACGAAACCTATTCTCAGGTTGAGTCAAGCCGCGCAATCTATTGCCAGCGGTAAACTCAACCAAAATGTGGAGGAAGAAGGACTAAAAGAGGTGAGGATTCTAGTCAATTCATTTAACAGTATGGCAGACCAACTGCTAGAGTCATTTGCTACCCTAGAAGCCAAAAACGAAGAACTCAAAATTGCCGAAGAAAATTATCGCAGTATATTTGAAAACGCGCTGGAGGGGATCTTCCAGGCAGCCCCAGATGGACATTACATCAGCGTAAATCTGGCAATGAGCCGGATCTATTGTTATGAGTCTCCAGACGAGATGATCGCTACAGTTAGTAACATTGCCAGTCAAGTTTATGTAGACTCAAGCAGCTTGCAAGAGTTTTATACCGAGATGCAGGAAAAGGGGAAAGTGAAAAATTTTGAGTATCGAGCTTATCGGAAAGATGGCAGTATAATTTGGGTGCAGGAAGATGCTCGCGCCGTCCGGGATAGCAGTGGCAATGTCCTTTATTATGAAGGTTTGATCCAGGATGTCACAGCACGCAAGCTGCAAGAGGAAGAACTCAAACGCCAGTTACAAGAGTTAAAGATAGAGATTGACCACCAAAAGCGCAAGCAAGAGGTTGCCCAGATTACCGAAAGTGGCTTTTTTCAAGATATCCAAACAGAAATTGAAAACCTTAAAATTGATGATTTCTGGAACTGAGGGACTTTTTTGAGGGGTGTGACCTACTTAGGTTGATAAGTTTTATTCATAATATGGAGTCTCAAACAGGATTTTAAAACATACTTTTGTACTGAGCTACAATTTATCCGAAAGTTGGAGGAAAAAATTATGACATCTACCGAGTTTGAAAAAAAGGCGATCGATGAGGCAGAGGTGGAGAGACTCTGGAAAGCATTCCAAGTCTTTGATGCGGACGGTAGCGGTGCCGTCTCTACAGAGGAACTGGGAGAGGTGATGCGATCGCTCGGACACAATCCCACGGAGACGGAGCTGCGGGACACGATCAAGGAAGTAGATGTTGATTTGTCTGGCACGATCGATTTTGAGGAGTTCAAAGCGCTGATGGTGTCCAAGCAAGGAGACAGGGAAAGCCGTCTCAAGCTGGCATTTACCGTCTTCGATCGGGACAGTAGCGGTCAAATTACCGCAGACGAGCTGCACTGTGTGATGAGCAAGTTTGGACTCACAGATGATGAACTCAAAGAGATGTTGGAAGAAGTCGATCGCGATGGCGACGGTTCAATTGACTTTGACGAGTTCTGCAAGCTAGTTCCAGAAGAGTCAGAGATTTCCACAGGCTATACAGATTCACCTATTTTCTCTGCCAGTGAGACCCAAACAAGCACAAGTTCCGCTAACACAGCAGATGAGATCGCGGGTACGATCGCTGCTGGCATGGATACAGCTGTCGATCCTGCCTCCTCTACCGCAGAGGAAACACCTCTAGTTAAAGAAGAGGAAGTAGCGCGGCTCAAAGAACTACTCGCCCAACACCCCCAGAGTGACACGAAGCGCGGTACTTCGCGCCTGCAAATGCAGATTGGTTTGTTCCGCTTGCTTCAGGGTGCAGCATACCGCTCTTTCCGCGAAAGTTTCTCCGCCAACCACCAAACTCACTTGCGGGTCAGAAACCTGCCATACAGAATTATTGACTTTGTGCAGTTTGTCAAGACAGCGATCGCACTGTACAAAGGATTAGGCGTGGTGGAAGAAGCTTGCTATCCCGTCTTGGATGCAGTAGTTAAATCGATCGAAGATGAGTACGCCCGATTGCACGATCGCATCAAGAACTGGAAGACAATCGAAAAAACTCCAGAAATGCTGGCAGAAGAAAAAGCGATGTTGGAATCTCGCAGTAAGTCTGCCAATGTCAAAGAGAAATTTGCGGCGGGAGTCGAGTTTGCGATCACAATGAAGAAGAAGCAACTCAACTTGGGCGACATCGTGGAAGGCGTGCTGGCCATCAACGAACTTAACCGACTCAGGGAGATGGAATTAAAGCAAGAACTAGCGCCACCACCAGATGTATCCGAGGGCGACCCGAAAGATTATCTGAAAAAGTGGAATCGCGTCATCCTCTCCAATGCACTAGAGACCGTGGATGGTGCGATGATGCCAGTAGCTTATTGGTATGAGGACTTCATGCCGAAGCTGTTGGCGGCGTTCAGCGTCGGTACTGCTGCGGACATCCAAACCAACACAGTACCGGATGAAGCAAGTTTGGACAATTGGTATCAGTCCGCTAAGCAGGCGGGGGAATTCGATCGCTTTGGGGTAGATTTGGCCGAAAACTTTGCCAAATGCACTCCAAAACAAAAGCTGATGCTCAAGCAGGCATGGCGTTTCACAAGCTACTACTTGAATGGAGTACAGAAACGGCGCGAACGCATGGAGTTTGGGCGCGAGTCCGGTGAACTCTCCCAGTATGTGGCATTCATCGACATATATATGGGCCGCAGCGAGGTGAAGAACTCCCAGATGCGCGTCAGCTTCCCCTACTATATTGGCCCTGCCGTGTGGCGTTTTTTCCATACCAGTGCCGAGATCGTTTGCACCAAGACACCGGAACAGCAGAAAGCGCTGGTAGGAGTTTTCAAGGACTTCTTCAAACTGTTTGCGAGTATGTACCCCTGTCCTTACTGCCGCCACCACCTCAACGCTTATGTGGTGCAGAACAAAGAAGTAGATATGTATCCGATGGAGTACCTGTTGCTAGGGCGCGATCCGGTGGACACTGATTTTCAGGTATCGCTAGATGAAAAGCTGTCCACGGTGGTGGATGGTCCCTCCCTGCGCTTGTTCTTCTGGAAGCTGCATAATACGGTTTCATCGTCGATCGCTCGCTCGGAAGAGTGGTATCACAAGGATGAGAAAGCGTTCTACACCAGCCGCTATTGGCCTAGCCTTGATGCGGAGCTGGCACGAGCTAATGCGCTCAAGCATATCAGCATTGGCACCGATCGCATCTATCGCATCTATGGTTTGCTCAAACCTGTGGCACGGTTGGCAGGATTGAGAATGGAATTGCAAAAGCTTGTAGAAAAGGGGGAAAAGGAAAGGATTGAGAGGGCTTGTGCGATCGCAGACAATTACATTAAGGATTTGGAGTCAGCTGCGATCGACGGACAATTCCTACAGGAAACATACCGCTTTGACCCCCAACTTATAGATGATAAAGCTCCCGCCTTCACGCCGGAGGAAGAGGAGTTTGGGCGCAGCGGTTTGTTCGTCGAGGTTTAATATACTTAGCACGGTCATAGAACGAGCTTTTTTAACCCAGCAGTAGGGGCGAAGCATTCCGGTAATAATTTGTTGGTTGAACCCAAAGATATTTACCGGAATGCTTCGCCCCTACACATCAAAAATAACAGTTTGTGCCCGTGCGGAGTATAGTTGCTTGATGGGAATTTCAGATTTCAGATTTAAAATTTCAGATTTAAAAGTAAAGTTTTGAAATCTCAAATCTCAAATCTCAAATCTAAAATTCCCCTAGCCGCCCCAAACCTTTTGGAGAACTTCTTTGGGTGAGATGTCGGCCATTTTGCCAGTGGGGGATGTGATGCTGAGGATGCGATCGCTATTTGGCAGCAATTTTTTCGGGTCGGTCGGGCCAAATAAGGCGATCGTATAAGTTTGAACTGCGACAGCCAAGTGCATAGGGGCACTATCGGTACACAGCATCAAATTCGCACCGGCGATCGTAGCTGCCAATTTACCGATATCTGTTGGTGCGATTACCTTGAGGTTGGAGAAGGATTGTAACATTTTGCTGACAAACTGGACATCCTCCGGTCCTTGAACGATCGCGATCGGCATATCGGGTTGCCGCTGCTGCAAGTCTTGAATAATTTGCTGCCAGTGCCGAACTGGGTAGATTTTGTCAATACCTTTATCTTTTGAGAGTTGGCTGGAACCGCCGTGAATCAGTACGTAGCCAGTTTCATCGATCCCCAGTCGTTTTTGTTCTCTCTGGGCCCACTCAATGTCTTGTTTTGGTACGTTGATCGCTAACTCAGGAGTTGGCGTACCAATGCCCAAACCTTGCAGGAGGTCGTGGTACATACTAGCCGCATACTGCTCTGTTTTGAGGGGAACAGGGCTGGTGAGAAAGCTCGCACCAGGGCTACCGCTGTAGCCAACCCGCGTATGAATCCCTGTCATCCACAGCAATATACCGACTAGCCAGCTTTTTCCCAATGAAAGGGCGACATCATACTCGCGATCGCGGATTGTACCTAGTATGTTGCCCCAATCTGCCAGACTGTTGCGATCCTTAAAGTCGTACCGGATCGCTTCAGAGACAGACTTGCAGACTCGGTACGCTCCCATAGACCGAGGTTCTACAACCACGTCAATTTCGGCTTCGGGGTAGTTACGCTTCAGGTCATCAAGGGTCGGAAAAAACAGAATTTGATCGCCAATTCCGCCTGGAACTAGGGCTACTACACGCATAATACTTTAGATAGGCTTATCCGCTCCTCATTTTAATGGAAGATATACCCAGTGGAACAACTATCGAAAAAGGCAGTGCATTTATTAATTCCGGCAGCTGGTATGGGGCGTCGCATGGGCAGCGAGTGCCTCCGGCAGGGCTACACCCAACGCAATAAACTTTTGCTAACTCTATTAGGCAAGCCGCTGATTACCTGGACGCTGATGGCAGCGGAAGTTTCCCCTACTATCAATTGGATTGGGATTATTTGTCAATTGGAAGATCGCCCAGATTTGACAGCTATTTTAGCTGAACTGTCCCTCACTAAGCCGGTGCAGTTTATTCAGGGAGGCGCTAGCCGTCAGGAATCGGTGTATAACGGTTTACAGGGACTACCGCAGGACGCGCAAAAAGTATTAATTCACGATGGTGCTAGGTGTTTGGCGACGCCAGATTTGTTCGATCGCTGTGCTGAGGCACTTTTTCAACATCAAGGTTTGATTGCGGCGGTGCCAGTCAAGGACACCATCAAAATCGTCGATGAAGCTAAATTTATTAAAGATACGCCCGATCGCAATCGGTTGTGGGCAGCCCAGACACCGCAAGGATTTGATGTGAAGTTATTGAAGGAATGCCACGAAAAAGGGCGTCACCTGGGTTGGGAAGTTACAGATGACGCCGCTTTATTTGAAAAATGCGGTTTTCCGGTGTTGATTGTGGAAGGAGAAGAAACGAATTTGAAGGTGACGACGCCTGTAGATTTAGCTCTAGCTGAATTTATCCTCCGCCAGCGCTTGGGAAATTCAGTCGATGCTGTCAACTAACTGGTTTGCTGGCTGTTCGACTGGTTTGTGACTTGGCAAGAAGCGAATCTCGCTGCGATCGCCAGTCATTATCTCAAGTTGCTTTTGGATATCCGTTTCCTCTAGTTGGGTTTTGAGCAAAAACTCCAAAATCTCGAAAGAGATCGTTTCCTGTTGAAAGTAACCACCATGAACATCTAAACCGTCTATATCGCTTCGTTTTAACCGATACAAAGTCGAGTCATAAAAATACCTAATGGCATTTGCTAGGTCGATGAACATTCCATTGAGATTAATGTCAATCTGTAATTTTTCCAGGCAAATTTTTGCAAGTCCCGACCGAATGCCATTAACTCCACCACGGCCTTTTTTGCTACCCATTCGAGAGCAATCCAGGTAGTTCAACTTGTCAAACAGTTCGGGGTCGGAAGTGGGCTGTAAAGTAGGCTGGGAATAGAACATTGCGCGAACCCAAGGAGCAATTTTTCCTTGGGAATCTTCTCTCAAATAAACATTTCCCAGCCGCAAACCGGACATTTGAATGCTGGGTTCGGTAAACCAGTTGCCAACATTGGAAAGGTAGCGCAGGACAATATCGCGATCGCTGCTCATCAAGTAAATTTGATCGCAGCAATTCAAGGCATCGCGAACATAATTGCTCCGACCCTGCCGCATCAGCTCTAGGGGAACATCCGGCGAAGCCAAAATTAACTTATCGAGTGTGAAGCGATCGCCAAATTTATGGTCTTTTTGACCGTCCTTGCGGAACTGGTAGCACAAAATACACAGGACGTTTAGTATCACTAAGCCACCCATGCTGTGACTAACCATATTGACTTTCAGAGAACAACCGGGCGCAAATTCGCTCAGCCCCTTATCTAGACGCCAAAAGAACTCTGCTAAGTCCGGCACTCCATAGTAAATTGCCCTGGTGCGATCGCCTTGGTAGCTTGTTTGTCGCAACAGCCAAAAGGCTAGCCCCCAAAGCAAAAAGACAACGCTACTGATTCCAACCCACTGGGGCAAAAAACTTAATAGCTGGAAATCAAACAGCATTTCTCCTAGTAACAGGAGACCATTTGCCACGGTGCCAACAATGCCTGCAATCAAAGCTAGTAAAAATAGAAACTTTAACCGGATGTCGATTTGTCTATCCCGCTTTTTTAAAGGCTTTTTATCTGGTTGTTGCGAAAACACAGCCAGTTTGCTAAGCAATCCATCCAAGTATTTAAACACAGGTAGCGGCTGTTCGCTAGGCCAACTGTAGCCAATATAAAAGTGACCGTTCTGGGCTATCTCACTCAGGCGATCGGCTTCTTTACGAAAGCCTTTGTAAAAGTTTTCAGATGGCGTGGCATAACCGTGGGTTCGTAACGTTAAACGCTCTGCTTTACCGTCTTGTATGAGTCTGGCTAATTCATCGACATTGAATAGGGCGCGGAAAAGCTTGTTTGGGGGCAATTTGCGGTTCACATCCAAAGAACTCGTTGTCTTGCTGATTAGTAAAAAGACATTAGGATTCTTTTTGTAGGCGTAAACGTCAAAGTTACGAGCGCTTGTCTGCCTGAATCTTTTACCTTTCCATTTATTCAGAGTGTCAATCACATACTCTAGATTAACTTCTTCTTGAAAAGAGCGATACTGCTCCGGTTGCTCATTTGTTTTCTGGCATTGTTCTTTCAACTCATTTTGCAATTCACCGGCAATCTTTTCCTCAGAGTCTAACTCATAGGCTAGTTGCACAATCCGAGCTTTTACCCATCGGTCTGAAAAAGGTGCTGTGTTGTCGATAATGTCTTGCAGCCATAATCGATCGCTCTCTTTTTTTGAATCGCTTTTCCAATTAAAAGGCAATTTGTCTTCGTATTCGCGTTTGATTTCCATAACTTCCTCAGTCCTACGTTTATAGATAGATATGGCGAACTACCCAACCACTTTTTCTTTTATTTTTCAATAGAGATAGCAGCATTGGCAAACTGGGTAGATGGGTAATTTTAATTAGGTAGGCACCGATAAATTGAGTATTTACGTTCCAGAACAGGTTTCTTGGAAATAAATACGTAGTTGTGGCAACTGAATCGGGATTCGGAAACCGGGTTTTCAGAGAAATATATACATAATCTACTGAAACCAAAAACAGAGTGTAGGTAAAACTGCTGAGTAGAAATACTATTTGTACTTACTCACTCAGCACAATACAGTAATAATACTAATTCAGTATAAGATTGGTTAAATCACACCTTTGGGCGATCGGACATTTCTTAAGTAGGGTGAGCAATGCCCACCCCACAGCTGACTCCTAAATTACTGCTGGAGTTCTCTAAGAGCGGCTTGGGCCTTTTGTACTCCTTCGCTTTGCCCTTGACGCTGATAAAGGTTGAGGGCTTGGTTAAAAGATGCGATCGCTTCCGATCCTCGTCCCCATCTGCTCAAAGCTATACCCAGATTAAAGTGAGCGGTTGGTTCTTGGGGTACTATTTTAGTCAAACGACGATAAGCGGCAACCGCTTCCTGAAACTTTTGCTGCTGTAGCAAAATTTCACCGATACCTGCGTGTGCTTCTGCTAATTTCGAGTCTATTGCCACAGCTCGCTGGTAGGCGGCTAAAGCACCTTCAAGATTATTTTGAGAACGTCGTAGCTTGCCAATTTGCAGATGAATCTCGGCGTTACGCGGTTCTAGGTTCGCAGCTTGTTCAAACGCAGCCAATCCGGCACTCTGGTTACCTTGTGCGAGGTAGGCGGTAGCCAGGTTGAACTGCAAATTGCTATTGTTCGGCTCAAGGCTGACAGCTCGCTGTAGCACATTAATAGCGTCCTGATACCGTTTCTGTTTTAACAGGATAGAAGCCATCGATGCACGGATTTCTACACTCTTAGGATCGAGCTGAATCGCTTGTTCGTAGACTCGCATAGCACCCGGATAGTCTTCCTGGCGGAAGAGAACCGCGCCAAGTCCCATGAAAGCTTTCAGGTTATTGCGATCGAGTTGGGTGGTACGCCGATAAGCTGCGGCGGCACCCCGGTTGTCTCCTGCGCTGGCAAGGCTGTATCCCAGAGCGTAATAAAACTCTGCATTGCTGCGTTCAAGAGCAACTGCCTGTTGATAAGCATTGACTGCTGCCTGGTAATTTCCTTGACGTGCTTGTACATAACCGATAGCAGAATAAATACGGGCATTTTTGCTATCTAAGCTAGCTGCCTGTTGATAAATCGCTAAAGCACGTCCAAAATTTCCAGATTGCACCAAAGTACGGGCATCCTGTAGCAATTTACTCAGCCCATCGTCGCTAGAATCGCTAGGAAGCTGATAAATAGTGTCTGTACTCGGATCGTATTCTTCTTCAGCTTGGGCAACTGGCGGCGTCGTTACCGCCATTCCTCCCCATAGCAGGAGACCGATCGCGAACAAGATTTGCTTTTGCACGGTAGATTTTCCTTGTGTTTCTGCCATTACGAGAGTGCTACTATTGCTTCGATATTCGATCGGGAATAATTGGATTTGGGAACCGGCTGATTATAATAACCTTAAATGGTAATTTTATCACCTATGAGGACAAACGATGATTGTGACAACAACTGATATCGTCCAAGGGGCGGAAATACAAGCTTATTTAGGTATTGTCACTGCGGAAGTAGTATATGGCACCAACGCATTACGTGATTTTTTTGCTGGCCTTCGAGATGTAATAGGTGGGCGTACTGGTAGCTACGAGAAGGTGTTTGAGCAGGGACAGCGCGAAGCTATAGCCGAGTTGGAAAAACGAGCCCAGCGTCTGGGAGCAAATGCGATCGTCGGTATCGAGGTGGATACGGGCACAATTAACGTTGACCAAAGCGGTGTTTTGCTCCTGATTACTGCGATCGGCACTGCCGTCAAGCTACGTTTGTAGAGGTAGATGGAATCAGTCAGTACTGCTGATTCACTTAACCTTAGCTGAGTGGAATTAAGTTTTAATAGCTGACAACCTTCACTTCATTAAAAATTGCTATATAAAAACCATTATTAATTTATCTTTGGCTTGAAAATTTTCAAACCCCATCGATTAACCGAAACAATAAGTATTTATCCATTGATATCGCTATAAGTTTCCAGTGACTATTATATCTCCTTCTTTCGATAGAGCCAATGATTCCTTCTAGTGGTAGATATCCTCCACGTAAATCTAACCCTAAAGTAAAGCTCAAGGCTGATTAGTACTAAAGATAGCTTTACCGCATATAGAGAATAGGGGAGGAAATAGGTTATGGCTTACGGCAATCGAGCGCCAGATGTAGTAGATCCTGTAGTCGGAAATCGAATCGTTGAGTACCACGACCGCGTGCGGTGGGGGCCGATTATTTCAGGTCTTTTGGTTGCCTTAACTACTCAATTGATTTTAAGTGCCTTGGGTGCTGCTATTGGCTTGAGCAGTCTTGCCAATTCAGGGGCTCCCAGATCGAATGCAGATGATGTTGGTATCGGCGTAGGCATTTGGTCAATTATCAGTTTATTGATTGGCTTATTTGTTGGTGGTTGGATTACAGCCCGTGCCAGCGGCCCGATGAACCGCAGTACAGCCCTTCTCAACGGTGCAATTCTTTGGGCAACGACTCTAATAATTGGTTCTTGGCTGTTGGCAAGTGGGGTAGGCGGTACTTTTGGAATCGCTGCATCTAATGCAGGAGAAGTGATTAATCAAGCTCAACAAGGCGGTGTAAATGTACCGAACAGGGCACCCAATATCACTGCACAGCAAGCTCGCGACATTGCTGGCAATGCTGCTAGAGTTGGTTGGTCGTTTGTGTTTGGTTCATTACTGGGTTTAGTGGCGTCGATGGTTGGTGCATCTATCGGAACTCGCAACCACAATCGTACTTATCAATAAAAGTTCGATCGAATCATAGTTGTTGTCTTTAGCACCTTGAAAAAGGTGCTTTTTTATTAGTTTTGAGAAAACGAAAAAAATCACGCTGCGCTGGGAATTCATGCCACCGAACTGGAGATGATTCCCTGTAGGACTTGGGTGGTATCATTCAATTGGTCAAGAACCCGGTTAGTCTCCTGTAGAGATTCTACTGTTTGCTGGGATGCTTGGCTTAATTGTGCGATCGAGGTCTTGCAAGTTCAGGTTGCCTAACTCATAGGCATCCAGGTTGATTTGGTTGATTTGGCGGGGGGTGGCTAAAAGCGTATCGAGGTGCCCAGCGATACGCGAGCTGACTTCGTTCTGTAATTTAGATGCGAGATCTGCGATCGCTTTTTGTCCGTTTGTAAACGAAAGATAGCCGACGAGTCCCACTACGCCAACAATCTGTACCACAAAAGGGACAATCAGAATAGCTTGCAGCGGCACTTTTCCCAATAACTTGGTAGCTAAACGATTTTTAGTAGTTGACATATACGATCCAAATGGCCTGCTCGCTAAGGTAATCCTAATAAACTGAACTATAACTCGCCAGCGACAGTCCCACTAACGTAAGTAGATTAACGCTCCGCCGCAGAAAAGCAATTATTGAGTTTGGCACAGAGCGTTACAATAGAATAACTACCTCAAAGCACGGAGGGAAGTGCGATCGCACTTCCTAAAATCTAAATAGCTTGGGACAAATCATCATCATTATCCAAGTCGTTGTCGTACTCATCTTGCTCAGGATCGTCTGATCGATCCGATAGATCGACTACAGGCACAATATTTTTCCCCATTGCTTTCTCTATACGTTCAAGCAGTGCTTTTTGACGCGCTTGGAAAAACGCATCAAAATCATCTGCACGTAAAGCAACTGGATCGATGACGTGCGATCGCAAAATTTCATCTATTTTGGTTTCACAAATCCCTGTTTCTTTCTGGATTTTGAGCAAATAAATACTTGGAGCATTGCTTCCAATCTGGCGGTTAGTCTTAGCTGAAAGAGGTGTTTTGTTTATTACGCTGTCGTAAAATTCAGATTTAATACCATTTTTTTGACACCAGTGACGCGGGAAGATGTGATGAATATCAATAGGATGATCGAAGTTTTTTAGAGTGTCTATAGGATAACCAGTGTGGAAATCGCAGCCACCATCTCGCAATAACAAAGCAGATAAACCTTTATAAGCAGCACTTCTACGGGTGTAGAGATATTGTAGGCGACTTGCAGCAAAGTTAGCATCTCTAATTGTAACAGGTTCAGAACCGTTGTTCTTAATCCATTCCAATACTTGTTGGAAATCATTCGCGAGACGACTTTCAATAGCACTGCCGTATAGTTCACCGAAGACTCCGCACCAGTACCAACGGATTAATTTGGCATTATCTTCAGCATTATTAGCGCGATTTACCAGTGCTGCTAAAATAGCTGCAAGAGCAGTAAGCTGAGTTTGGTAAGGCAGATCGCGATCGGTGAATATCTTTTGCGTGTGCAGTAATTCTGCAGCTTGTTTGAATCCTTGCGTGACTGAATTAGCCCAGTTCTGATATTCCAGAAGACTTAATTTTAGTACATCCTTGCGCTTACAACTTACAGGAGGATTTTCAGAAGTAGCACACAGTGTCACCGCTTGTAAGAAATCAGTGTTTTGAATATTCCTTAATACCTGATATTTCTTCAGTTCCTTTTCGCGCTTATCCCAATCTTCTCGCAGGTTGAACTTATCAGCAGCAAAAGTAGCCGTAATCAACTCAAAAACAGTAAGAGAAACACCACCAGTATTGACTTTCTCAAAAACTTGACAAACGGCTTCTCTTGGTGTTTCCTTACGCAACAGGATAACTGGTACTCGGTACTGCTTGAATCTGTCAATAACCTCTTCCTCGAAACGGTCAAACAGGTTGAGACTTTCTTCATTGTAGCGAAATAAGATATTATACCCTCGACGCCATGCAGCGTAATCAAAAATTTGTGCGAGCGGGAATAGTCCTTTATGGTACTCTTTTTCAGGTGTTGAGTAGTCTTCCTCAACAACCCCACGAAAATTGCGAATAATTTTGTCTTCTGGCAAACTTAAAATCGCTTCCTCTCGTTCAAAATTGGGAGCAAGAGCCTTAACAATATCAATATAATACCAGCGATGAACCTTTTTACCTCGTGCATCTTTAGTGATGACGGGTTTGCCTAAAAGAAGTGATTGGACAAGAGAGGTTAATCGTTGCTGTCCATCCAATATTAATCGCTTTGCTTCTATGGGATTGCTAAGTGTAACGCCTTCAATTGGTCGAGTTTTAAATCGCACATCAGGATTACCTGTTTCCAGCATCATTACTACTCCCACAGGGTATGAGAGAGAAATACTGGCTAGGATGCTACGTATCTGTTCATCGTTCCAAACCCAAGAGCGTTGAAAGTCAGGTAGCTGAGTTTCCCCCTCCTTTGTGCTTTGCAAGAGATCGTGTAGTGCTTCTGGATCGCTGCGAAAGTTTGTAATTGCTGGCATTGTCTATTTACCTCTTGTTTATAGCAGGGCTTGGTCGAAAAGCCCTATCTCAAGTTTTCCCTATTTTTGGTTCTATTTAACATCAGAGAACAGATAATAGGTGTTGGAGGCACAACACTGATGTAAATGGAAGGCTGTAGGCGCTAATAGTCAACTGCACGGCTACGATCGCATAAGGTAAGGTAGTGAGGAGGTTCTGAGTGCCTGAGACAATTCGAGTCTACGGCTATCACGGTACAAATACGGAGGTGGCGACGACAATTATTCAGCAGGGTTTTAACGTTAGTTCCAATGACTACGACTGGCTAGGAACGGGGGTTTACTTCTTCCAAGATGCACCAGTACGCGCTTGGGAATGGGCCAAGCAGCAACATCCTGCAAATCCGGCTGTAATTCGTTCCACCATCCGCTTAGATGACTGCATCGATTTACTGGACATTGAATGGTTTCCCATCATCAGGGAAGCCTATACTGTATTTGTGGAGGAGTTCAGGCAAGCAAATAGACCTTTACCTCGGCAGAATCCAGAGATATCCAAAGCGCATAGGTTAGACTGTGCTTACTTCAACTATCTAGTTGAACAAATCTTAAATCCACAAGCAGAAAGTATTCGCGCGATTCGAGGTGTGTTCGTGGAGGGTGAGCGTATTTTTCCTAATTCTGCTGTTTTCGATCGCGCTCATATCCAAATAGCCGTCAGAGATACATCTCTAATTGAGGATTCTTGTTTGATAGAACTATAAGGAGTAATTTTATAATGGCAAATCCCAAAAGAGCGGCTGAACTGATTCGCAAGCATTTTGCAGAAATTACCACTGAGCAATTTATTGAAAATCTGAATAAACACTGCCCGGAAGTTTTCGAGGATGATGTTGCTGACGCAGAAATATCTCAGTCTGAGATAAATCAATCAAAAGATGAATTGGAGAAAAAGGCAGCAAGGGCATAAAAATTAGAGTAGAGTGGGGAATGTTTATTTTAGTGGGGTGACGTGCGATCGCGCTATCCCAACAAACTCTCAATCTCATTCAATACATCTGCCAGCATAGGCGCGTTTGAGGAAATTACATTCTCTTCGCTGCCATCATGTTTGTGATGCGGATAATTTGGGAGATTCAATTTTTTGTGATGTTCCACGTTGTCATAGCGAAAGCTCAGATTTTTTGAGCCATCCATGTACTGATATGAATACATTTCACGGATGATAGTCGTTTCAACATTCACAAACTCACGCAAATAAAGCATTGAACCATCTGTTAAGTTGATTACACCACGAATAAAACCTTCTGACTCGCCTCTTGTTGCAGGTATGAGGTTGAACGACTGCACTAATGTACAGGATTCAATTAACTCCCTAAGTTGCTGGAAATAGTTTTCAATTAACAAACTCAACCCCCCTTAATTTATTTACTTTGTCGTTTAGCATTTTCAGCATTCGAGATTCTCCAACCCACTCATCAAATTCCATATCTAATCGATGTTGAAGTTCATCATTTTCAAAGCGTCGCAAAAACTCTTCTGTAGACATTTGATATTTACTTTCAAATTCTTGAAGGCGTTCCTCAGTCCGTCGGATACCATCTTTAAGCGATGCAATTCTTTTTGATAGTGCTTCTTCTATGAATTGCTTTAACGAGTCTGGATACTCGCAAATAATCTTAAGCTCTGCCATATTATCCTCTCGATCGTTATCGGTGTTTTCATTATACAGGACGGTTAATAAACCATGAAAAATGCCACACTATCCCAAAGATACCACAATTTCATTCAATACATCTGCCAACATTGGCGCGTTTGAGGAAATTACATTTTCTTCGCTGCCATCATGTTTATGATGTGGATAATTTGGAAGATTCAGTTTTTTGTGATGCCTCGTATTATCATAGCGAAAAATCAAATTTTTCGAGGCATCTTCATAATGATATGAGTACATTTCCCGCTCGCTCGTTGTTTCAACATCCACAAACTCACGCAGGTAAAGAACAGATCCATCCGAAAAGTTTAGTTCACCACGAATGAAGCCTCTATAAATGCTTCGCGTTTCGTAATTGACGTTGCTCGATCGCACTACCGAACAAGCGTCAATAATGTTGCGGACGCCCTGAAAATAATCCTCAATTAACAAATTCAATTCCTCTCAATGTAGCTAAATCTTCTTGTAGCCCTTTCAACATCAAAGATTCTCCTATCCACTCATCTATTTCCAGAGTCTCCTGAATTTCATCATTTTCATACCGACGCAGAAACTCTTCTGTAGACATCTGATATTTGCTTTCAAATTCTTTAATGCGTTCTTGCGTGCGTCGAATACCATCTTCAAGCGATCGCAATCTCCGGGCTACCTCTTCTTCTATAAGTTTCTTTAAAGTATCTGGATACTCGCAAATAATTTTTAGTTCTGCCATATTATCTTCTCGATCGTTATCTTTGCTTCCATTATACTGGAAATTATTTCCCATTAACAAACTCAATCATACTTAATTCAATCAACAAATTCAATACCTTCTATTTTTTCTTTTTTTTCACGCAAATGGGATAACATCCAAGCTTCCCCAATCCACTCATCTAAGTCCAGAGTTTCGGTGAATTCGTCATTTTCATAACGATGCAGAAACTCTTCCGTAGATAATTGATACTTAGCTTCAAATTCCCGTACCCGTTCTTCAGTTCGACGGATACCAGCTTCAAGCGATCGCAGTTTTTCTGCAAGTGCGCTTTCAACGATCGATTTTAAGGAATCTGGATACTTAGATCTAATCTTCAATTCTGCCATACTATCCTCATAAACTAATGTTGAGTAAGGTGGGCAATGCCCACCCCACTAATTAAGCGCTGAAGTATTTCGCCGCTTGATGATAGGTGATAATCGCAGTTGTAGATTGTTCGGGATAAATTTGTTCGCTTTCATCCATGTGGAGGTTGATGCGATCGGCCCCTAACAACTCCAACTGCTTAAACTGATCTGCAATATTCGGACAAGCCGGATATCCAAAACTGTAACGCGAACCGCGATAACGTTGTGCAAGCATATCCCGAATATTATTCGGTTCTTCACTAGCAAAACCCAACTCGCGACGAATGCGGGCGTGTAGCCATTCCGCCACAGCTTCAGCAGTTTGCACAGCAAAACCATGAAAATACAAATAATCAGTATATTGATTATCTGCAAACAATTTCTGTGCAAACTCCGTCGCAATATTCCCCACCGTCACCGCCTGCATCGGAAAGACATCAATATGTCCAGATTCCACAGGGGCAAAGAAATCGGCAATGCACAAACGCTTTAAAGACTTTTGACGCGGAAAATTGAACGTAGCGATCGGAACCCCACCCCAACCCTCCCCGTCTACGGGGAGGGAGCTTTCTTTTTCTTGTCCCCCCCTGTTGACGGGGGGGTTAGGGGGGGTAGCCGGATCGTAGATATGCAGTGAATTTCCCTCGGACTGACAAGGAAAATACCCATAAACTACCTGCGGATGCAATAACTTTTCCTCAATAACTCGCTGCTTCCAATGTTCCAAAACAGGATAAACTTTCTCAGCAAGAAAATTATCGTACTCTTCCCTTGACTGTTCCTTTGGTTTGCGGAATTGCCATTGTCCAGCAATCAAAGCTTGCAAATCCAAATACCAGAATATCTCCTCTAATGAGATATCTTCCGGCTTTAAAACTTGCGTTCCCCAGAAAGGCGGAGTCGGACGTTCAATATCTACCGCCACAGCTTCCGAACGCTTTGTATCAACCTCCTGTGGTTCCTTAGCTACAACTTCACCATTAGACTTAGCAGACTTTTCTTCTATCTGCGTTAATTTGAGCTTATCTGCGGTGGTAATTTCATCCAAAAATCCCTGCAAATCATCCCAGTTACCAGCAACTTTCGCAGGCATTAATTTATCCATGAAATGCAAATCTGCGAAGGCATCTTTGCCGTAAATTACCTTACCTTGGTAGGCATTCTGACAATCTTGATGGACAAATTTAGGAGTCAACGCCGCGCCACCCAAAATAACCGGCACAGTAATTCCCCGTTCGTTGAATACCGCCAGATTTTCCTTCATAAACGCGGTTGATTTCACCAGCAAACCACTCATCGCAATGCAATCTGCTTTATGCTTTTCATAAGCTTCAATGATGTTATCAACTGGCTGCTTAATCCCCAAGTTTACAACTTTGTAGCCGTTATTGGAAAGGATGATATCAACTAGGTTTTTACCAATATCGTGGACATCACCTTTAACAGTGGCAATTACGAAGGTTCCCTTAGCATTATTGCCAGCATCTTGCTTTTCCATGAAAGGTTCCAAATATGCCACTGCTGCTTTCATGGTTTCGGCTGATTGCAATACGAAAGGTAGTTGCATTTGTCCAGAACCGAACAATTCGCCTACAACTTTCATCCCATCCAGTAAGAAGGTGTTGATGATTTCGAGAGGACGATATTTTTCTAGTGCTTTTGTCAGTTGTGCATCTAAACCAATACGTTCGCCGTCGATAATATGTTGCTTGAGGCGTTCTTCTACGGGGAGATTGTTGTCTTCAGTCCGATCGCGTTTTGTCGTCTTCCCTTCAAACAGTGTGGTTAACTCTCCCAAAGGATCGTAAACGCACACATTACCGTCAAATTGCCGTCGATCGTATATCAGTTTTAGGCAAATTTCTTGATGTTCTCGCTCAATTTTCGCTAAGGGCAAAATCTTGCTGGCGCTGACAATTGCTGCATCCATTCCTACTTGCATTGCTTCGTGCAAAAACATGGAATTCAGCACAACTCTTGCTGCCGGATTTAAGCCGAAGGAAACGTTAGAAACTCCCAGAATAACATGACATCCTGGTAATTCTTGACGGATGCGACGGATAGATTCAATGGTGGCTTTTCCGTTGGCGCGATCTTCTTCAATCCCTGTAGAAATTGGTAATGCTAAAGTATCGAAAAAGATTTCTTGAGGTGCGATACCATATTCTACAGCTTGACGATAAGCGCGTTGGGCAATTTGAAATTTCTTATCTGCCGATCGGGCCATGCCATCTTCATCAATCGTACCAATTACTACACCCGCACCATAGTTTTTAGCTATTTCCAAAACCTTCAAGAAACGCGGTTCGCCATCTTCATAGTTGGTCGAGTTAAGTATACACTTACCTCCGGCAACTTTCAGCCCCGCTTCCATCTTTTCCCATTCCGTCGAATCCAACATCAGCGGTATGGTCACATTTGTTACTAACCTTGATGCCAACTCCCTCATGTCCCGCACGCCGTCCCGTCCCACGTAATCCACGTTAACGTCGAGGATGTGCGCCCCTTCCCGGACTTGGGATTTCGCCAAAGATACCAATCCGTCCCAATCTTCGGCGTTCAGCAAGTCGCGACACTTCTTGGAACCGCTGGCGTTTAGCCGTTCGCCTACAATCAGGAAAGAGTTATCTTGCTCGTAGGGCTGTGCAGTATAAATTGATGCTGCTGATGGTTCGTAACTGGCATGACGTTCTTTTGGCTTGAGAGTTTTGCCAATTTCTGCTAATTGTTCGATATGATCGGGCTGCGTACCGCAACAACCGCCAATCACTTGCACGCCCCAATCTTCCACAAACTTGGTCAGCGCCATCCGTAATTCCATCGGGGTCAGCTTGTAATGTGCATGACCACCGATGTTTTCTGGCAAACCAGCATTGGGGATGCAGGAAACCACAAAAGGCGAGCTTTCGCAGAGATATTTGATGTGTTCGGCCATTCTGTCTGGCCCTGTGGCGCAGTTTAGACCGAGAATATCGATCGGGTAACGTTCCAGAATTGTCAGTACTGCGCTGATATCGGAACCGACGAGCATTGTACCCGTGGTTTCCATTGTTACCGATACCATTAAAGGAATGCGATCGCCTTTTTTCTGGAAAACTTCCTCAATTCCATTCAGCGCCGCCTTAATTTGCAGCACATCCTGACAAGTTTCCACGATTAGTAAGTCAACGCCGCCGTCGATAAGTCCTTCTACTTGTTCAGTAAATGCAGCTTTCAGTGTATCAAAATCGATATGTCCCAAGGTGGGTAACTTAGTTCCTGGCCCGATCGAACCAGCGACGAAGCGTGGTTTCTCTGGCGTCGAGAATTCGTTAGCGACCCGCTTGGCTAGTTCCGCAGCAGTTTTGTTGAGGTAGTAGGCTTGATGTGCCAAATCATACTCTGCTAGCACCACGGAAGTAGCACCGAAGGTATCCGTTTCTACTACATCTGCACCGGCGGCGAGAAAGTCGCGATGCACGATCGCAACTGCTTCCGGTTTGGTGTGGACGAGGTATTCGTTGCAACCTTCGTATTCGGGCCCCCCGAAGTCAGCAGCGGTAAGGTTTTGCTTTTGCAGGTTGGTTCCCATTGCGCCATCGAAGACGATGACAGGACGTTCTGGACTGTGGAGGCGTTGTAGGAAGGGATGGGTCATAGGTGCAAAACGATTTTCAAATAGGGATTTGGGTTAATCTGGGAATAAGCTACTTAATCTATTTTGCAATTTTTTCAGAGTTTGGGAAGAATTTGATGAAATCGGCGACAGTTGGTGAGGATGAGGGATTTATCCGTTTAACGACTGAGGAAGTGAAGGATAACTTGGTAGATGCGATCGCGCAAGTGATGTTAGAGCGAAAACCCTTTGTTTTGCTGCAAGCTGGGTCAGAGGTAGCAGCGATCGTTCCTATTGAGGAATTCGAGCGACTGGAGTATCTGTTGGCGCAAATTAAACCTTCACAATTCACTCCTTGCGAGGAGGAATATTACGAAAATGAAGGAGCAATTCACTGCCTAAATATTGATGAATTTGAAGCTAATTTCGATGACATAATTGCGGATGTTGTAGAGTATGACCAATTTTTTGGTTTCCTCCCAACTCCTAATTTAGGCGGACAATAAGTTGATATCTTTATGCTTGTGGCAATTTTGATGTCGATCGAGAAATTTTGGGTTCCAGAATACCTGGTTGCTGCCGCTAAGAATGAGATATGATCGAGAAATAGAAACCCGGTTTCTTAGAGAGGTTTGAGAAACCCGGTTTCTCTAAGAAACCGGGTTTCTAGGTTTCCCAACAAGAGGAATAGAAAATGAACGTCCAGACAGTAAATACACCGACAATTGCAAAAGAAAAAGTTTCCCATCCAAACAGTATTGTTTTGAATGGCATTAAATGGGAAACTTATAAAGCGTTGATGGCAGATGCCGGAGATGGCAGAGCTTGGAGAATTGCTTATGATGAAGGAGTATTAGAAATCAGAATGCCACTACAAGAACACGAACAACCAAAGATAGTGCTAGCTTACTTTGTTACAGCTATAGCAGATGAGCTAGAAATAGAAACGATGGAATTAGGTGCATTACTCCTGGAACGGGAGGACTTACGCCGTGCGATCGAACCAGATACTTGTTTTTACATTCAGAATGAATCCCTTGTCAGAAGTAAAATAATTGACTTGCAAACCGATCCACTACCAGATTTAGCAATAGAATCAGACTATACGAGTTCTTCTTTAAACAAATTCACAATTTATGCTTCTCTGGGAGTGCCTGAATTGTGGAGATATCGTAACCAAAGTTTGCAAGTTTATCAACTTGTCGAGGGGAGATATGAGCAAACTGATACAAGTTTGGCTTTTCCATTTTTACCTATTGCAGAAGTGCCTGGTTTTATCGAGCAAAGTATAAGTATTGGGCAAAGATCCGCTGTGCGTTTGTTTCGGGAACGAATTAGAAAAATATTGCAGAATAGTGAGGGATGAATGAGTGAAAATCTGGATGCGATCGCTTGCGAACCTCACCCCGTCGCTCCTAACGGATTTAATCCTAATGCGAATACGTATAGCTGTACCACGGAACATATTCGGCTGGCAATGAATGATTTTGTTGATTTTTTAGGTTTCATCAATTAACAATTATATGGAAGAGGATTAGAACGCTTTGAGACTATGCTAATGCCAGCCAACTTTAGCAGTTTAGTTGGCGAATTTATGATTACAAGTCTCCCTAAATATTGTTCCACTATTGCTAAAAATCAATATCATAACGGTCATCCCGATCTAATTCCGGCAGGAATGTTTCCTAATAATGCCGTTCAATATGCTAGCGAAGGTATAGAAGTTAAAGCTTCTCGCTATTTGAGAGGATGGCAAGGTCACAACCCAGAAGCAATTTGGTTGATGGTATTTGTGTTTGATAGCAACCGTCCTAGTGATGCTGTTAAAAATATTCAGCCAAAACCTTTTCGTTTTGTGAAAGTTTGTGGGGCGATGCTGAACAAAAATGATTGGTCTTTTTCGGGGCGATCGGGAAATAGTCGTCGCACCATTACCGCCAGTGTCAACAATTCTGGCTACCATAAAATGATGGCAAATTGGATTTATCAAGAACCTAGTTTACCATAATGTCAATTGCTGGTGTTCTATCTCTTCAATTGGCTTTTTGAAATCAGTCTTTTGCGATGAAATATCCATTGCTGCCAATTTAGAAATAGCAATGCGACTCATTTCGTAATATTCGGGATATCTCTCAATACCAATACAGGAAACACCAACTGCTTCTGCTGCTGCGACTGTGGAACCTGAACCCATAAAAGGATCGACAATAATTCCTTCACCTAGAGGAAGAGAAGCATAAACTACTTGGCGCATAAAAGACTGGGGTTTGATGCTTGGATGATTGGCTATTTCCCGTTCTTCCTGAGGTGTTCTTTCGCTGAAAATTACATCATTAAATGGGTTGCTATCGGCGTTTCTTCTTAATCCTCCAGTTTGAAATTTTCGCAAGCAATCGCTAACTTTCATCCCTGAAGGTATCGGCTTGCGGAAAATACCCCAAGGTTCGTAACATCCACGAGGCATTGACGATACATTGGGAAATTCTTGTTCGGCATTTTTTGGGCGATCGCCACCGCGAAGCGTTCTCACCAGTCGAATTAATTCACCGCGAAATTCTAAGCCACCAGCAACTAAAGCAGCAAAAACTAACTGAGAAAGAAAGGCGTTACTGGCAATAAAAACATGACCGCCAGGGAGTATAACGCGCATTATTAATTGAGCCAACTCCATGAAAAAGCACTTCAATTTTTCTCTTTCTTTCTGAGTGAGTGCGGTAAATCTTGGCAAAGGCGATCGCTGATGTCCATCAAACGAAGGTGGAATTCTCCAAACTCCACCATTTCCGTTTTCCCGTTTGGCAATTTGCTCGAAATCATACTCTTTCACACCATAAGGCGGATCTGTCACAACTGCATGAATGCTATTTTCCGGCATTCGATTTAGCCACTCGAAACAGTCTGCTTGTAAAATGAGAGAATGGCCTATTTGTATTGATGGGTAATCAAAGGCGAAATTGTTCATTTTTCAATCCTTCCATTTTATATTCATAATATAATTTTGATTTTACTTAGATCAATTTTATCACTTAATGTTATATTGTGTCATTGGATTGATTTAATGCTATGATATTAATATGTAATTTAATCAACGCTCAAATTTTACAAGAGTTGGGAAAAATAAAATGGAACTGGGAATCATTGAAGAACAAACGATCGAGAATAATTCCATCATCAGGATGACTGCAACAGAAGTTCGAGATAACTTTGATGAAATAGTCGATCGAGTTGCTGACGATGAAGAGTCGGTGATTTTAAGTAAAGACGGCAAGGATGTGGCAGCTATAATTCCGATCGAAGAATTTTGGTTGTTAGAGCGTTTGATTGAAAAGTTAGAAGACGAGATCGATTTAGAGGAAGCTAAACGACGATTGGAAGATCCTAATGAAGTTCCAATTCCTTATGAACAAGTTCGCAAGGAGTTGGGGTTAGCGTGAGTTATCAAATTGAAATTCTTCCTAGCGCCAAGCGAGAGCTAGATGCACTACCTCTACAGGTTCGAGAGCGCATAGATAAAGCCTTTGAAGCATTAGCTATAAATCCGCGTCCACCCGGAGTTAAAGCAATGCAAGGATATAAAGGACTTTTGCGAATTCGCGTGGGAAAGTATCGGGTAATTTATCGGGTCGAGGACGATCGTCTTGTCGTCATTATAGTGCAAGTTGGACACCGCTGCGACGTTTATCGCAGAAAATAAGCTTAAGGGAGGTATGAAAAATGCAGTTAGAAGAATATTTTGACTTTCTCGCACCAAATGATATTAAAATTAAGGATATACGAGTTTAAAAAGTTAAGGTTCTGCTATTTTACTAAGCCACTTTTCCCACCAAGGAATATTTTTCCAAGCAACTTCTCGATATGTTTTTAAAATATAGTCTGCCACTATTAATGGAGAAGAATGCTGCTTCAGTTTGTCCATTTCTCCCGGTTGAGAAAGCTTATCTATAAGATAAGATAACTCTTCTTGATCGGTATTTTTTAATCGAAATTGATGGAAATAATTAACAATAAAATCTGCCATTGCAGATGGAGATGGTTGTTGCTTGAGCTTATCCATTTCTCCCGGTTGAGATAAATTATTAGTTAGATAGTCCGAAAAATTTTTGTCAAAATTTTCAAAATTAAAGACAAAATAAGTTCCAATTAAATGCTCTGCCATTGCAGAGGGAGACTGCTGCTGTTTAAGTTTATCCATCTCTCCTGGTTGAGCAAATATTTCTTTCAAAGAATTAATTTTGTTATTTTCTTTTTTGATATAATTCGATCTTGGATATTGTACTTCCATTAACCAGTATATTACAACACCAGGCATTAATGTAACCAAAGGAAACTTAATTAATAAGTAATTCCACCAATTGTTTTTAGCCAAAAAATTTTCGTAAGCAAATTCTCTGACTTTTAGACTTTTGACAACTAAATCTGGCTTGACTATAATATTTTCTGCCTTTTCTCCAATAACTGTATAGATTGCTTCAAAGGCAGGCTGCTCAATTTTATCAGTTCTGTTCAGGATTTTAATTTTATAGCCATATCGTTGGCCTTTCAGGTTAATTGGTCGTGATCTTTGAGCTACTTTATCAGCATTTTCAGGAGAAACAGCTATTGCTTGAGTAGGTATTATTTTCAATTCTTTACTTGATGGAAATTTGGGAGCTATTTCGATATACAAAGAAATATTTTCATAGTCTTGATCGGAAAAGTTATAAATAGAAACCTTAATTTGGCTAATTTTATTAACAGGATTTTTACTGTCGTTATCAAAAACTATTTTTAGTTTATCATTGGGAAGCTTTTGTGTTGATGAGTCAATAAGATTATATGTATCAATTCCAAAATCTAAATATTTTACTCTGGTTTGAAATTGAATAACTCCGAGAGTAACTAAACCGCCGAGTATAGCAGGAATAGTCCAATTGGCCAAAACTTTTATTAACTTTCGCATCAATTACTCTAATCTCCTCACTATCCAAAACCAGTATATCCTATTTTAAGCTACAAACAGCTAATTTAGTTGTAAAATATCACAAAATGGTGGAAGCGGATATTCCACCCGTTGAAAATAAGATAACTCATTCTTCTACTATGACTCCCTCTAAAAGTGCATCTGCTTCCGCTTTCATTTCCTCTGTATAAGGGACAAGAATAGACGGATCTTCGATCGCATCTGCCATCAGCGCCTCTAGGAATAGTCGCAACATTTTGGGGTCTTCCTCTTCTTCATCTTCATCATCTTCGGACACTAACTTCACCAGGAGAGTGTTGTCAGATAAAACCTCAATTTTAAAGCTGGCATTAGCCCATTGCGGATTATCTTTGTAAAATGATTGTGGTACTGGTAAACTAGGCAAATTTTCCTTTTCTTTTTGGTTTACTGAATAAATTTTGGATGTCATAATCTCAATTCCATTGCTGCCACTACATAAAACAATCATACCATCTGAACTTCAAAACGGCAGATCGTCATATTCATCGCTTTTTACCTCTACTTTCTTCTTCGCAGAATCAGGCAACTCTATCACCCCCGCGATCAATTTCCAACAAGGATCGCCTGTTTTCCAATCGGGAGGTCGCCAAGGCATACTCAAACTAACTGTTACCAAACAATGATTTTTCGGACGATATCCTAAATCCAATTTTCTCACAAATACCGGATCTGTGATAGTTGTTGTCAATGTTTGACCATTTTCAGTGACAATTGTACCTGACCATTTCTGACTACCCTCATATTTCACACCAAGAGGTTTAACCGATATTTCTACGGCTTTTACCAGTTCCAAAGTGCGCCGCTGATCAAAAGGCAATGATTGCAAATATGGGACTTCTACATATCTCTCATCGTTGTGCAAAATATATTCCTCTTTGCTACAATATTTGAGTAGGTAGGCAGGGGGAACTTGGGCCGATCGCTGCCATTTTCCCGGCAAGATAGAAAGGTTTTCGCTCTCGAAACCGTAATCTGGCCCTGTTTTGGCTAAAGGAATTTCTAAAATATCTAATAATGCTGGTTCTAATCCACCTATCGATCGCATTTCTCTGGGAACTTGACCATCTGGTAAATCGGAAACAGCACGAATCCATTGTCCTTTCATCGGTGTAATTCCAGCGATGCACCTCTCGCCTCGCTTCCATGAATTCGCAAGGCAAATTATTCTTGTCATAGATGGCATATTTTTACATTTTTCCACTTATCTTTTAAATATTCGGCAACTAATCGGCGATGGCAATTATGTGGTTTTGCTTCGCTACATAGCAGACATCCTCCATTTAAAATATCTGGTGAAACTTTATCTTCGATTTGGCGTTTGACCATTAAATCTACAAATTGTTTTTCGTATGTATCCCAAGCACCGCCGTTCTTTTTATAGGCATCAAGGATATCTTTGGTTGGTGCTAAGTCTAAAATGTGAACGTATTCGATATTGCCAACTTTTCGGAGAAAATACTCTAAGTCTTTGCGTTTTGCAAATCCTGCTAACTGGGAAACATTATTCAGGCGTGTGTCTATGACTCGCTGAACTCCTGCTTTGAGTAAAGTCTCAAAAAATTGCTCGGCGCTTTTTTGGGTAAAGCCGATCGTAAATAAGTTAATCTCTTTATTCATGGTTTTCTTTGACATAAGCGATTTCATTACCTTGTCGATTATAAGCTTCTTCTATGTCAATTTCATCCTTTGGCAATTCAAATAGACTTAATTGAATTGGCTGATGCAAATTTTTGTTAAACTTGCCTAAGAGCCTATTTTCTAGTTGCTCTTGCGATTCTAAGTTACCATCTGAGAAAATATGATTAATCTGTACTTCAAATTTTCTCAGTCGGCGGCAAACTAAAATAGTGCGATGACAAGTAATTGGGTCTTTTTCGGCACACATCATGGCAATTTTGTAAGTTTCTGCGCCTTTGACTAAACGCTGAATTCCTTCGGCAAATAGGTTGGTTGCGGCAATTCTTTCGTAAAGCGCTTTGCCAGTATTATCGTAACAAGTTAAATCTTCGGGTCTTGCGCCTAATTCGCGACCCAGGAAAACGTAGCGAATGCCAATGTTTTGTAATGAGGCTTTTAAGGCGGGTTGACTGAAGTGGGGTAAGCGACGACTGTAGGGATGCGATCGCACATCTGCCACTGCCGTAATTCCATGTTGCTGAAGTAACAAAATAAAAGCTTCAATACTGAGATTTGAGTGACCGATCGTGTATAACTCTTTGTAATTGCCGATTTTCATAAGTATTATCTAGTATTTTATTTTACTGATAGGACAAGCAGTATATAGCACCCCAGAAACCCGGTTTCTTCAAGAAACCGGGTTTCTATAGTCAAGCAGTAATTAGCTGACGACAATAATAGCCCACAGACTTGCTCCCAAAACCACAGCAGCCAGATGTTGGGGTAGCAGGAACCGCAGCGGTTGATGAGCAATCTTTTGCGTCAAAAGTATCGTCAAAAGCACCGAAAAAATCAGCGTTGTTCCTTGCAAAAACGCAATTACAGCCTGATGAGCTACCAACACGGGCAAATCCTCACCACTGAGGCCAAAAGTCGCGAAAGTTAAAGGTAAAATTCGTCCTCCTTCGCCTAAACCCAGCCGCAAATAATGGGCTAAGTTTCCCCCCAAAACCAGCGGCAAATAACCATAAGCCAACTCTACAAACGAGCGGGGCTTTACCAAACCATGAAACAATTGAATCAAGCTATAACCCAACAGTGGAACCAGTGCAGGCACGATTAAAACTGCCAAAGAAAATCCCAAATGCGGCCAAAACTGACTTAAATCTAAATTCAATCCCAGCAAATATTGCAACTCTGGCAAGCGGTGAATAAAAATTCCACCTAAAAGTAACAACAACAGCGCCACTTCATAGGCATGAGGCACATGAGTTGTCCAAAGTTCAATGCCGGGAGGACGCAAATTTAACTCAACCGATCGATGGGGACAAGCCTTGAGACAAGTCATGCAAAGTACGCAATCTTTGTTATCTTCCAAGTGCGTTGGATGAGTATACAGAGGACAGCCATTAGTCTCCAAACCTTCACCTTTTTGAGGCCCACCTTTGTAACATTGATAAGTGGTGCATTCAGCAGAACAAGTTCCCTGCTGCGCCCTTAATTCAATCATCGATAACTTTGCAAACAGCCCATTCATTCCCCCAATTGGACACAGATACCGACACCAAAACCGGCGCTCAAAAATTGCCGAAAAAATCATTGCTCCCGCAGTAATTAACAGCAGCAAACAGGCGGAGAGGTAAGCCGTATCCTCTAAATGCCAGAGTTCTTCCCACAGAAAAATTAAGACAAATAAGCCAAACAAAAACCATCCTCCCCATTTTTCGGCTGACTGTCGCGGCCAGCGTTTTAGCTGACGAGGCCAAAGCCACAGGGAAAGTTTTTGTGTGACTTCCCCATAAATCATGAAGGGACAAACAGCGCACCACAGGCGTCCTACAAAGGGAAAACCGATCAGAATTAACGGCCACCACCAAGCCCAAAATAGATTTAAAGCAACGTTTTCATTGCGATGTTGAGGGCCTAGAAATAATAGGGCGACAACGATCGCAAAAAATCCCAATGTGAATCCATAATTTATCCGATCGGGCCACCATTCACTGCGTAAAAATCTTCGCAGCCAAGGATAGGAATTTAAAAGATTGACGCGAAATTGTTTTTTCTTGGTTTGTAACGACCAAAATACTTCTTCGGTTAGTTCTTTAGTACCAGCAGACTGAACAAGCGCTCGTTGCACCAACCCTTCCAATTCTCGGAAATTGCCCGGAAAATCATACGCTTGTAACCACCGCAAAGCTTCTGAGGTTATGTGAGGGTTGGCAATACCTTTGGCTCGACAAAACAACCGAATGTAGTATTCCATCTGGTCGCTAATATCGGTTTTTCGCACTCGCAGCGGCGGGACTTTAATTAAATGAGTAACTAGGCGATCGATCTTGGGCAGCGTTTTTTCAGATATCATCAAAATGCGTGCCAAACATGGCGATTTTGGATTGTGTTCTTCTCCACCGACGGGTGCGTAGTTTCCGGTTTCCAGCAAGTTCGCTATTTTGGGCATCAATTCTGAGGGAAGTTCTTGGATGTTGTTGAGCAGTAAAGTTCCTTCGCCTAGCCATTCGATTAAACCAGGTTTGCTGCCAACACGACCAAATAATTCTGCACCGTTTGCTTGCAACTTACTGCAATCTATTTTAATCATCGGTTCTCGCCGCTGAGGAGAAGCGAAATGAATTAGAGCAGCGATGTTGTCCTTTTCGAGTCCAGGTTCCCCAAAAATTACCGCTGAACCGCGATCTTCAGTTGCTTCTTTAATTTGCTGCCGCAAACGCACTGCATAGCGACTTTTGCCTACAATACCCCGTTTGGCTTTTGTTACTAGATAAGGTCGCAAGATGGTTTGACGTTCTTGCTCATAAGCTAGCTGAGAAGATATCTGAGCTAGTTCCATTGCTAGTTGCTGTGAAAAAGCCTGCGTAATTTCGGGGTATTCTGCTACTAATTGGCGAAATTTGTCGGCTGGAATAAACCACAACTGACTTTCGCCGATCGCTCTTACAGTCCTCTGCGCCAATTGCCCAAACAGCAGCTCCTGTAAGTGTACGATCGCACCCGGTAGTAAACTAACAGCCCACACAGAACCAGTTTGATTGGTGCGATCGCCTTCCAGCCGTCCTCGTTTTAGAATATAAAGACCTTCGGGTGGGGTGTCCTCCATTACGACGCGGGTGTGCGCCGCTACGACTTTTTCTTCTAAAACTTGTGCGATCGCCTCCAATACCCTCTCCGACAGCACACTCAGGGCTGTTCGTTCTTGTAGCCATATCACTGCGTCGGTCGCTGTCATAGTTGGCTCTCTCATAAAAGTTACTTTATATTTTAAAGATATATGGCTTACGCATTTGCCCCCCAGCCCCCAAATCTGGGGGAGAAAAAGTCTTGTCCCCCCCAGATTTGGGGGGTTAGGGGGGACAAATGCGTAAGTCCTGAGATATATAATCAAAATTATTAATTTATAGATGTTATTGCCAAGACAAAAGGAACTAATATGTCCGAGCTTATTAATTTGTGGGTGCCTTTAGCACTTTTGGGTTTAATTGTCCTAGCTGCAATTTTCTTTAGTCGTAGCAGTTGAAATCAATCATCAAACCAATGAAAAAGTCCCTTCTGACTACAGCATTTCTTGTCTTCCTGCTTACCCTTCTCCCCGCCTGCTTCGGTAAAGAAAAGATCGCCTCTGCACCGTCCCCAGTTGAAATAGCTGCCAACCCCCCAAATTCCTTCAAACTTGCCTTACCGATTAACTGTACGCTAGGCCAAGACTGTTTTATCATGCACTACGTCGATCGCGACCCCAGCCCAACAGAAGTCGATTTTGGCTGCGGTCGGCAAACCTACGACGGTCACAACGGTGTAGACTTTGCCATTCCAGATGAGCGCGTAATGGCAGCAGGCGTCGCCGTGAAAGCAGCAGCAGCGGGCAAAGTTCTGCGGGTGCGCGACGGAGTGAGCGATCGCAGAGTAGCCGATCAAACAGACAAAGCCAACGTTCAAGGCATTGAATGCGGTAACGGAGTCGTAATAGACCACGGTAACGGCTGGCAGACTCAATATTGCCATCTCCGCAACGGCAGTGTTGTAGTCAAACCAGATACCTCCGTTGAAGCAGGTACAGTATTGGGCATGGTGGGAGAGTCTGGCTTAGCTTCCTTCCCTCACGTTCACTTGACCGTCCGCTACCAAGATAAAGTCGTAGACCCGTTTGTTGGTGCCAATGCTGGCCCAGGTTGTCGGGTCGATCGCAAACCCATCTGGCAACAGCCGATAAGTTATGTTCCCACAGGTACGATCCGCGCTGGTTTTGCCACTCAGCCACCGGATATGGCAGCTATCTGGGAGGGGCGCTTTTCGGAAACGGAACTACCTAAAAATAGTCCCGCGCTTATCTTCTGGGTGCAAGCTTACGGTGTACTTAAGGGCGATGGACAAGAATTTCAACTCATCGCACCCGATGGTAAACCGTTCGCTGTACGCAAACAAGAGCTACAATCGCCCAGTCGATCTTGGCTGAGTTATGTTGGCAAAAGAGCATCTGGTAATCAACCCTTAACTGCGGGTGTCTGGCGGGGTGAATATCGCCTGATCCGAAATGGTAAGGTACTGATTGACGTGAAGCGAGAAGTGCAAGTACGGTGAAAGGGGCTAGGGGCTAGGGGCTAGGGGGAAGAGGGGAAGAGGGGAAACCCCATACTTAAAAGCAGGGGTTTCACTTCAGGTTTGCGATCGGGACACACAGTAGAAGGATTCTTGGAGAAAATGACTATCGCGACTTTTCTGAATTACTGGCGGCAGATTTTTGCCAGTTGTCTGTTGACCCTCTTCGCAGCGCTGAGTTGTCTGTTGATCGTGGGGACGCCACCAGCTCTAGCGGGTATAAACGACGACAACTTTGATGGCAATATTTATGTCCTCTATGCCGGGAATGGTTCCCTGGTGCCGTCAAAGGTGACTCTGGCACAGTCTTTGAAGGGAAATAAGCCGACTCTGCTGGTGTTCTACGTAGATGACAGCAGGGATAGCAAACAATATGCGACTGTGGTTTCGCACATACAGCAGTTTTATGGACGGGCGGCGGATATTATCCCCGTGGATGTGGATTCTATCCCAGCTAAATCAACCTACGAACCCACAGAACCGGGCTATTACTACAAAGGTTTTGTGCCTCAAGTTGTCCTGTTTGACCAATCGGGTAAGGAAGTTCTCAACGGTAAGGGACAAGTGCCGTTTGAGCAGGTAGATGACGCTTTCCGCAAGGTGTTTAACTTGCAGCCGCGATCGGAATCTGGGGAGTTGAAGCAGCGAGTGGTGAATGAGTTCAATACGGAACTAGCTAAGTGAGTGCAGGGGCAGACCAGTGTGTCTGCCCTATTTTATATATGTGCGATCGCCAACAAAATACACACGGACTTACGCACAAACCTTGGTTTTGCCCCCCGACCCCCCAAATCTGGGGGGAAGAGGATTCTTCTCCCCCCAGATTTGGGGGGCTAGGGGGGGAGAAAAGCGATCGCCAACAAAATACACAATTATCCTAGAAAGTAATGTTCGCGTAACTGTCCCAGATGGTGTTTCTCATGACAAAAGTCCACACCACCGAGGAACTGATCGAAATTTTGGCTGACGAACGTCGAGCCTGTCTGACGGGTCAGCGCCTTAACCTGACTGTTCAGGCTTCTGGCAATCCTTTGATTGACAAGTTTATTAAAAGCGAGGGCGTGCAAAAGTTCACGGCTTATCAAGACTTTAAAGCTACTATTCACAGCTATCAGAGAGAACACCAAGTTTCTGGCATTGTCTGGCGGCAAATCGTTCTCAAAGGCAAGACTCTGCGAATCCCAGAAGTGGACGCCCAGTTGATTGCTTTACCCGGCGATATAGAAACGCTCTTAGCTGCGAAAGCTGACCTACTGGCATTCTGGCATGAAGTGACTGCGGGTATGGATTTATACTTGAGTGTTAATAATGGCAAAGACTTTCGCGCGATCGCACCTGCTGATGTGGGCATAATTTCTTATAGAACAGAATGGGCTAGTTTGTGCAAGTTTGAGAAGTCCGATTTCTTGGAAATTATTTTGCAGCTGGGATGGGGAAAGCCAGAGGAAGCTGTTTACAAACGAGGATGGCCTACTTCTGGTAGCGAGTATATCCATGCGGTGAATCCCGGCAATCGGCCTATTTGTTAGTTTCGGTGCTGCGGTTAACCGCTGTATAAAAACGACGCCCTTGGGCCCGCAAGTATTTCCATTGGTCGATCGCGTGGAGTGCGATCGCAGCTAGAAAAGTGTAAGCTAGCCAAAAATGCAGGCTTTTACTAAATTCAGCTACTTCTTTGTTTTCTGGAAATAAGTCTGGCAAAGTTATATCCGTGCCGAATATAACCACATCATAGCCATAGGAATTAGAACAAAAATAGCCGGAGAGAGGAACAAGAAGCATAAAAAAATATAGACTTGTGTGAAAAAAGAAAGTTTTCAGCCATTCCCCCGTAAGCTTAGGCAGACGCCGCCTATACTTGTGTTGGATGACCCGCAGCAGGACAACAATTCTAGCTAGCAGTACGCTCATCACCACTACCCCAAGGGTTTTGTGTAACTCGTATAAAGACTCCCCATAGGATACTTTTTTGGGCAAGTCAGTCATGTAAGCGCCAGTCGCAAATAGCAGTAAAAAGCAAGCAGCCATTAACCAATGCAAAAACCACAAATTCTGGGCGAATGTCTTTTTCTTGGCTTTTTTCTCTTCAATTTGAGCAACATTCATTCTGAGCGCCTCCGCTAATATCATGTCCTTACGCATCGGTTACCTAAAAAATTCGTGTGATTATTCTTATCTGCGTACCCTTCGGGAAGGCTGCGCCTACATCTGCGTTCCAGAGTCTTCATCTGCGGTAAAAATTTAACCAACGATGACAACGGACAATTTGACGATATCACTCATATACTAACGATGCAACCGGACACGATATAACTCCTGGAAAAACGGAAATTTTGCCCATTAAATTTATTTCATTCTTTAAAATGTAGATTTTAGTCAGTAATAATTTATATGGCAGGTTGAGATATTGCTAATTTATCTCCGATAAATGGTTCATAGTTCATAGTTAATTTGATGAACCATGAACCATGAACTAATCAGCAAAGTTGTTTGATTATAGCCACAGTCATTTATGTTAGGACAGTATAGAGCTATTCCCCGCAAGGAAGCGACTGTGTTTGTACTCAGCACTAAAGCCGAAGCACTTTGCTTTAAGTCTTTTGCATCTGACACAGTAGGACACCAAACCACTGATTTGGATCGGTCCAAACCTGAAGCGGCACTAAACCATGTGTTCGCAGTTCCTGCTGCATGAGGTTGAGGTCGAATTTGCGGGAGATTTCCGTCAAAATTGTTTCCTTTTCCTCAAACTCAACAGTTAAGTCGAGAGCGCGTAATTGCACAGTTTGCGATCGCATACTCCGCAAGTGCATCTCAATTTGGCAGTCAGATTTGTTGTAAAAAGCCCAGTGTTCAAACTGCGTCGGCTTGAAATCCCCATCAAAACGCCAGTTCAGATGCTCCAGCATATTCAAATTAAAAGCAGCTGTAACGCCCTGGCGATCGTTATAGGCGGCTTCTAACAGATATGGCGACTTTTGTAAATCTATTCCCAGCAAGAAATACTCGCCCAGATTCAGAGCGTCGGTGATTTGCCAGAAAAAGCGATCGCACTCCTGACGATCCAGATTACCCAGCGTACTGCCCAAAAAACAAATCATCCGCGCCGGTAAGCGAGACGGGGCCAAACCTTTCAGCGCCAGTTCGTAAGTGCTAACCAAAGCGCGAACCGCAAGCGATGGATAATCTGCCAGCAATTCCCTAGCACTGCTTTCCAGAATGCCAGCGCTCACATCAATTGGAACATAGCGCAAAGGGTACTCTAGTTCGTTGTAAGCATCCAGCAGAATGCGGGTTTTAGTAGAGCTACCGCTACCCAATTCTACAACTTCACACGCACCCGTTAGCCGAGCAATTTCACCAGCACACCCTTGCAAAATAGCTGTTTCCGTGCGCGTCAGATAATATTCCGGTAGCTGGCAGATTTGCTCAAACAGATCCGAACCGCGATCGTCGTAGAAATAGCGCGGCGGTAGGGATTTCGGAGTTTGACTTAACCCCTTAACCACATCGCCACCGTCAATCTGTCGATCTTGCTTAATCGCCGTAGGATTGAGTAGATGCTGTATTTGCAAGCGGTTTGCGATCGTGTATTGAGAAGCAGCCTTGCCGCTTACAGTCTGAAAAATGGACATTCAACCTCCGTTTGTTTGGCAGCAATTGCGATCGGAACAGTCCGTTAGAGCTACACCAACTAAGAATGGCTTACTCTAATGGACTCAGCAAGTGAAACACAAAGCAGTACCGGATAAAATCACGCCTAAGCAAGAAGTTTCGCGCTGATGTTTGTTCGTTCCGCATTTTCCCACTAAAAGGTTGCTTATCTCATCCAAAGGCCCAGATAAAAAGTAGAACGGGCAATAGTCACCCTAGTAACAGACTCATCCGCAGGCATGGATTTGTTTTAAATTTGCATCAGTCCTGGGATAGGTAAATTAGCTAAACTGAGGTTAACGTAGTTAATTATGCTAAGCCAGTGCCAATCAGCCCAAGGGCCAAAAAGCTGTCAACCTACTCCCCTCCCGGCACAAGATTATGTAGGGGCGTTCGCGTTGGCGTAGCCTGCGACGCGAGCGCATAGCGTGCCGTAGGCATTAGCATTGCGGAATTAACGTTTCGGTTTTGAGTTAAGATTTATTCCGCAATGCTTCGCCCTCACACTATACATATTCTTCCACCGGGAAAAGAGTAAGCAAAAAAGCAAAGTTTCAATAATTCCGATTGGAAAGTAATTCTACGACGGATAGGCATACACTCTCACTCTGTAACATCACAATGCTCGCACTCCCTGGCTACCAAATCACCGCAGAAATTTACAAAAACTCTCAGACAGTCATTTATCGAGCCAAACAGCTAGCTCAGCAAAAAAACGTTATCCTCAAAACTATTACTGTTGAATATCCCACGCCAACAGAAATCCTTCGACTCAGACACGAATACGAAATAATCAAAATTTTAGATAACCCAGGAATAGTCAAAGTTTTAGGATTAGAAACTTGCAATCGCGTCCCCGTATTAGTATTAGAAGATTTTGGCGGCATATCGCTAAAAGAAATTATCACTGTTCGCAAACTCGATTTAACCAATTTTCTCCTAATTGCCATTCAGCTAGCAGAAACTTTAGCTCAGTTGCATCAAAATCACATTATTCACAAAGACATTAAACCGAGTAACATCATCTTCAATCAAGACACAGGCGAGGTAAAAATTACTGATTTTGCCCTTGCCTCCCAACTCTCAAGAGAAAACCCGATCGTCAGCAATCCCCATTTATTAAAAGGCACCCTCGCCTATATGTCGCCCGAACAAACAGGTCGAATGAATCGAACGATCGATTATCGTACCGATTTTTATTCCTTGGGCGTCACCTTTTATGAAATGCTGACTTGTCAGCTACCTTTCCCAAGCAACGACCCGATGGAATTGGTTCACTGCCATATCGCCAAACAGCCAATATCTCCCCATCAGGTTAATCCAGAAATTCCCTCATCAGTGTCTGATATTGTCATGAAGTTGTTATCCAAAACTCCTGAAAATAGATACCAAAGTGCTTTTGGATTAAAAGCAGATCTGGAAACCTGTCTAACGCAGCTAGAAAATACTGGCAATATTCCAGATTTTTCGATCGCTAGTTTTGATAAAGCCGGTAAACTAATAATTACCCAAAAACTTTATGGGCGCGAATCAGAAGTAGATATTCTCATGGCTGCTTTCGATCGCGTTGCAGCAGGCACCACAGAAATGATACTGGTTGCCGGTTATTCAGGCATCGGCAAATCAGCCTTGGTGCATGAAATACACAAACCAATTATCGGGCGACGGGGTTATTTTATAGACGGCAAGTTCGACCAGTTTAAACGAAATATTCCTTATTCTTCTCTAATTGAAGCTTTCCAGAGTTTGATGCGGCAAATTTTAACCGAAAGCGAAGTACAAATCCAACTTTGGAAACAGAAACTTTTAGATGCTCTTGGCCCTAACGCTCAAATGATTATTGATGTTATTCCAGAAGTGGAACTGATTATCGATAAACAGCCGCCCGTACCGCAATTAGGGCTAAGCGAGTCACAAAATCGGTTTAGTTTGGTTTTCCAAAATTTCATTCGTGTCTTTACTCAAAAAGAACACCCGCTAGCGATATTTCTGGATGATTTACAGTGGGCGGATTTGGCATCCCTGAAGTTGATTAAACTGCTAACGACTGACGCTGACAGCCAATATCTGTTGTTAATTGGGGCTTATCGAGATAATGAAGTAGATGCAACTCATCCTCTGATACTGACTTTAGATAAAATTCGCAAAAATGGGGGGGTAGTTAATACTATTTTTCTCAAAGCTTTAAATATTAATAATGTCCAACAAATAATTATCGACACCCTCAGTTGCGACATCGATCGGGGACAAGCTTTGGCGGAATTATTGCTGAATAAAACCAATGGTAATCCCTTCTTTTTAACCCAGTTACTCAACTCTCTCCACTCAGACAACCTGCTTACCTTCAATTTCAACACAGGAAACTGGGAGTGGGACATCAAGCTTCTTCAAGGTATGGAAATCACCGAGAATGTCATCGAACTAATGGTCGGTAAAATCCAGAAACTATCGGATAGTACGCAGAACGTATTAAAACTGGCTGCTTGTATTGGCAACCAATTTGATTTAGGATTTCTCTCGATTCTCAATGAAAAATCTCTTTCTTCAACCGCTGCTGAGCTTTGGGAAGCGCTTCATGCTGGTTTTATTTGGCCGATGGACGATGACTATAAAATTGCTTTGATTGTCAGCGATCGTCAAACCGAACAACTGACAGTTAAATACAAATTTTTGCACGATCGAGTGCAACAAGCTGCTTATGCCTTAATTCCAGAATCCCAGAAAAAAGCTGTTCACCTGCAAATTGGTCGGCTGTTATTAAGCAATACACCCACCTCAGCACGAGCAGAAAAAATATTTGATATTGTCAATCATCTGAATCTAAGTTGGGAATTAATTGATCGAGAACAAGAACGAGTTGAATTAGCAAAATTGAACTTGGAAGCAGGAAAAAAAGCTAAAGACGCAACGGCATACGCCGCCGCCAACGAATATTTTACAATTGGCCTGGAAAATTTAAACGGAGATATCTGGGAAAACTACTATAATTTAGCTTTTAATCTGCATAAAGAACGCGCAGAAGTAGAGTATTTTAACGGTAACTTCAAGCAATCCGAATCATTGATTTATCTGACCTTGGAACAAGCTAAATCACCCTTGGATAAGGCAGAAATGTACAATATCTCGATCGTGCAATATACCATGCAGACCAAATATGCAGAGGCGATCCAAGCCGGTCGAAAGGGTCTGAAGCTGCTAGGTATCGATCTGCCTGAAGAAAAGTTACAGACCGCAATTTATGTCGAACTATCTGAAGCAAAGAAAAATTTTGGAAATCGCGAAATACACTGCTTAGTTGATGCGCCAGAAATGACGATACCAGAAAAAAAGATGGCCATAAAATTGTTAAATAGCATGATGGCACCCACCTATTTTTTCGATCAAAATTTGTGGCTATCGATGGTTGTTAAAACAGTTAATTTATTTTTTAAATACGGTCATACTCCCGACTCACCACACGCCTATACTAGCTATGGGATTATCCTTGGTGATATTGAAGGTAATTATCAATCTGGTTATGAGTTTGGTCAGCTAGCCTTGAAAGTCAGCGATAAGTTCAACGCTCTCGCTCAGAAATGTATAGCTTCTTGTGATTTTGCCAATCTTATACTTCCTTGGGTGAAGCATATAAAGCACGCTCATCCTATCAACAATGATGGGTATCTAGCTGGTTTGAAAGCCGGGGAGATGCACTTTGCTGGATACACACTTTTCCAGCAAGTATTTAATCTATTCTATCAAGGTAAAAATCTTGAAGATATACTAGCCGAAATTTCAACCGCTTTGCATTTTTGTATTAAAACCCAAAACAAGATGTCAACAGATTCGATATTGGCTTTGCAAATTACAGTTATTAATTTAATGGGAATGACCTCAGATAAAACCATTTTTAAATTAAAGGAAATGAGCGAAGCGCAATATTTTGAAAACTGTTATTATCATCAGAACTTGTATTCCTTAGTTCTATATTATATTTTGAAATGCCAGGTTCTCTATCTTTACGGTCACTATGCTCAAGCACTCCTGTGCGTTTTGGAAGCAGAAAAGCTACTCCTTTCTATAATCAATACCTTCGCCGTTGCCGAGCTTAATTTTTATTACTCCCTCATTCTTTTGGCACTTTATCCTACTGTTTCAGAAAAACTGCAAGAAAAATATTTGCATCAATTAAAGACCAACCAAAATCAGATGAAAATATGGGCAGATAATTGTCCTGAAAATTTCTTGCATAAGTATCTTTTAGTTGAAGCAGAATTAAGTGCGATCGCAGGTAAATATTTAGAAGTGATAGACTTGTACGATCGCGCAATTCAATTAGCTAGAGAAAATGAGTTTTTTCAAAATCAAGCATTAGCAAATGAACGAGCCGCAAATTTTTGGTTGTCTAAAGGTAAAGAAAAAATTGCTAAATCTTACATGAAAGAAGCCCACTATGGCTACCAAAGTTGGGGCGCAAAACGCAAAGTGGAAGATTTAGAAGAAAAATATCCTCAGCTGCTGTCTAGAGAATCTATCCAGATTACAAAAGGACTTCAGGTGACTACTAGCATGACTTCTTCAACCAGTAGCGATAATGCAGGTGTCCTAGACTTGACTACAGTTATGAAAGCATCCCAAACCCTAGCAGGTGAAATCCTTCTCGATAAGTTACTGGCTAAGTTAATGAAAATTGCGATCGAAAACGCTGGCGCTCAAAAAGGCTTTCTGATTCTAGAGAAAGAGGATAACTGGGTAATCGAAGCTGAAGGTGTCGTAGATTCTAATGATGTCACCGTACAGCAATCCGTTCCGGTAGACTCTGTAGATACTTCCAGTCAGATACCCATCCTGCCAGCCGCCATCATCAACTATGTTGCCCGTACCCAGGAAAATGTAATCTTAAATGATGCAGCCCATAATGGACAATTTACTGGAGACCCTTATATTATCGCCGTTCAACCCAAATCTATTCTCTGCACTCCCTTACTTCATAAAGGCAAATTGACTGGAATTTTATACCTTGAAAATAACCTAACCGCAGGCGCGTTTACCCAAGATAGGCTAGAGTTATTAAAACTATTATCGTCTCAGGTTGCCATCTCCATTGAAAATGCTCAACTTTACAACAACTTACAGCGTTTTAATCAAAACCTAGAGCAATTAGTAGACTCCCGTACCCAGGAACTTTCACAAACCCTAGAAAACCTCAAAGCCACGCAAACCAAACTGGTCGAATCTGAAAAAATGGCTGCCTTGGGAGGATTGGTTGCTGGCGTTGCCCATGAAATCAACACTCCTATCGGCGTCGGCGTCACCGCCGCCTCTCTCTTAGCTCAAAAAACCACAGCGTTTTTTGAAACCTACAAAGCCGGTAATATGAAACGCTCTGAGTTAGAAAAATTTCTGGATACCGCTATGCAAAGCAGTAGTATGATTTTAGCTAACCTCAATCGGGCAGCAGAACTCATCCACAGTTTCAAACAGGTGGCAGTCGATCAATCTAACGAATTTAGACGCATCTTTAAGTTAAAAGAGTATCTTGAGGAGATTATGCTTTCTTTAAGAGCAAAACTAAAAACAACTAAACATAAAGTCGAAATTAATTGCGATGAAAATCTCACCCTAGACAGTTATCCGGGTGCCTTATCTCAGATTGTGACCAATCTGGTGATGAACTCTCTCATCCATGCTTATGAATCTGAAGACTCTGGACGTATAGTTTTTAATATACAACCAGATGGAGAAAATATTATCTTTGAATATACTGATGATGGTAAAGGCATTCCACCAGAAAATTTAAGCAAGATATTTGAGCCATTTTTTACTACTAAACGCGGTCAGGGCGGCAGTGGATTGGGCTTACACATTCTTTACAATTTGGTCACCCAAAAACTCAATGGGACTATCAAATGTGAAAGCAAACTGGAGATGGGAACTACGTTTATTATTAAACTACCAATTCAAATTAGCCATGAGTCATAGCTATATCATTGCATCCGTGTATATCTGTGTCGTGGCGGTCATTGTAATTAAAAAAATGTTAAAATCAAGAATAATTAAGGAGAATTAGATATGTTAGAAGGAAATGAAGAACCATTTGTGAATGAGGAAGATGACGAATTAATTTTTGCTGAAGAAGACGATGAGCGACTCTTGACCAACGATAAAAAATCGAAAGATTCACAGATAGAGTCAAGTTGGAAAGTTTTAATTGTAGACGATGAAATTGAAATTCATAATGTCACAAAACTAGCGTTAGATGATTTTATATTTGAGGGTAAATCCTTAACCTTTATTAGCGCTTCTTCGGGCAAAGAAGCTAAAGAATTAATCGAAGCGCACGCCGAGACGGCCATAATTTTGCTAGATGTAGTCATGGAAAATGATGATGCAGGCTTGGAGGTAGTTAAATATATCCGCGATGTGTTAGGCAATAAGTTGGTGCGAATCATTTTACGTACAGGACAGCCGGGAGTAGTGCCAGAAAATCTGGTGATTGTTGATTACGATATTAATGACTATAAAACTAAAACTGAACTGACCACGCAAAAGCTGTTTACAACAGTGGTGACAGCTTTAAGAGCGTTTCGCGCTCTGACGACGATTGAAACTAGCAAAAAAGAACTGGAAAGAATCGCAGCGGCTTCCGCCCGTTTTGTACCGCGTGAATTTTTGAGATTTCTGCAAAAAGAAAGTATTGTCGATGCCAGACTGGGCGATTCCGTACAGGCAGAAATGACGATTATGTTTGCCGACATTCGCTCGTTTACGAGTATGTCGGAGAACCTGTCTCCCAAGGAAAATTTTGATTTTCTCAACGAATACTTGAGCCGAGTTGGCCCAGTCATCCGTCAGCACAACGGCTTTATTGATAAATATATTGGCGATGGCATCATGGCGCTGTTTCCCCATACAGCTGATGATGCAGTCAAAGCAGCGATCGAAATGCAAAAACAGGTTGTTCTGTATAATTACCATCGGCAAAGCAGTGGTTGTGCCCCCATCGCCATCGGTATTGGCTTGCATACTGGAAGTTTGATGCTGGGCACCATTGGCGAGTCGGAACGGATGGAAAGCACGGTGATTTCAGATGCAGTGAATTTGGCATCTCGCATGGAAGGCTTAACGAAATTTTATGGTGCGGGTATCGTAATTACCAGACAAACCGTTTCTTATCTGGATAACTCCGAAAAGTACAAATATAGGTTTCTTGACCGCGTTAAAGTAAAAGGTAAACAGGCTCCTGTGAGTGTATTTGAAATTTACGAGGCTGAGCCTGAGTCTCTAGCATCTCTCAAAACGCAAACCAAAACCGATTTTGAACAAGGGATCGTTCTGTATTACCAGCAGAAATATGCTCAAGCACAGCAACTGTTCGAGCGCGTTTTGCAAGTGAATGAGCAAGATAATGCCGCCCGTCTTTACTGGAAACGGTGTCAGATGTCGTCAATAACTGGGCTACCGCCAACGTGGTCAGAAATGGAAATTTAGGGCTAAAAACTGGCACAGCGAAATCCTGCCAAAATTTGACGCACACCAGGATGATACCAATTACGAAAACTACAGCGCAAAGCCCAAGGACGAGTTGCCCAACTGCCACCTTTTAGCACCCGATGCTGCCCATCAAAATAAACTTGGGAATAACCGCGATAGGGATAGTATTCAAACCCTTCGTAACCGTCAAACCAAGAAGCCGTCCACTCCCAAACATTGCCCAAGGCATCCTGCAAACCGTAAGCACTTTTAGCAGCTGGATAAGCATATACCGCCGTGGTTCGATTTTGGATTTTGCGCGAAGTGGGCGTCTTGGCGGTTCCCGTCACGATGCCCACCTTCGCAAGAGAGGATTTTGGATTTTGGATTGGTGAATCTGTTTGATGATTTTGGATTTTGGATTTTGGATTTTGGATTGGTGAATCTGTTTGTTGCTTTTGTATGTAATTATGATTACATAGATCCGTATTTGGTTCTTTTTCTCCCCAAGGATATGTGCAAAACACCCCAGCTGCTGCATCCCAACTAGCTGCTTTTTCCCACTCTGCCTCTGTTGGCAATCTTTTACCCACAAATCGCGCATAGGCGTCTGCTTCGTACCAGCTAACGCCGCAAACTGGATGATTATCCCACGCTGAATCTTCTAACCAATAAAGCGGCTGAGTAATTGGGTTTGCTTGCAGCCACTCCCACCCAGCAGGTGACCACCATTCGCGGTTCTGGTAGCCTCCTGCTTGCATGAATTTGCGGTAATCTCCGCAAGTTACCGGGTAGCGATCGATCCAATAGGTATCCAAATAAACTCGATGTGCTGGGCGTTCGTTGTCCAAAGCATCGATCGAGTCATTGCCCATCACAAACTCACCCGCCGGGATTTCAATTATTTCTTGTCCTAGATCGTTTGTGTTTTGTTCTCCCCCCTTTTTAAGGGGGGGCAGGGGGGGATCTTCCTTGACTAATGACGAATGACTAATGACTAATGACCGACTTTGCAATTGCAACAGAAACGATATTATTTCGCTGTGTTGACTTTCATGCTGAATCATAAATCGCCAGAGACGTTCTTGCTCATCTAAAGGCGCTACTTTCAGGTAATCAAAAACCTGTTTTCTCACAGCGTCTAAGTAGCAAATAACTTCTGCCAGCGTCGGTAAATGAACCCGTTTTCCCTTGGGTAAGCCATCAGCTGCAAATAAGCTGTGATATTGTTTAAACTGAGACGGTTTGCCAGCACAACGCTCCAGCAGCCAGAGCGACTCGGTGTAGGCAATGTGACCCAAATGCCAACCAACAGGGCTAAATTCTGGATGAGGTTGATGGCAAAAGGTATTGTAATCAACACCTTCAAATACCGCTAAAGTACCAGCACGGCAAAGCTGCATCCACTCTTTAATCTGCTGTCGCCGTTCGTCTGTTGTGCTGGGCTGAGTTGTTTGAAAACTAAGAGATTTGGATATCAAGGTCTTCTCCCACACTAATAATGCTATTTTCAGGAAAGCCGATCCAATTGCCAGCGAATAAAGGTTCGGAAGCAATAATTACCGCATCTGGAAAAATTGGATCGTCTCGCAGCCAGTAAAGTGAGGGTGCAGGCTTCCGGGTGGAAAAGCGAGAAGCAACCAGGCGGCGTCCATCTGTAACAATGATGTTGGCAGCGACTTTTACTTCATGAAATTGTGCTAATTCAGCCAAGGTTATTAACGAGTTGTGCAATGCCTTTTCTAAAGCAATATCTGGGTTAACCGTTAACTCATTAATTAACAGAGCGAAAATGTGTTCTGAATCTGTAGAACCGTCAATAGCTTGGTAAGCTTCATCGCTTAGTCGGTTACGTATCGGTCTATATAATGTCTGCCGAAAATGTTGGATGAAGCCGTTGTGAGTGAATAACAAATGCCCGTAACGAAAAGGCTGACAGTTGCTCAAATCTACCGCTTGACCGGAAGTAGCGCTGCGGACATAGCCGAGTATACAGCCTGACTCGATATAGCGGCTGAGATTGGGCAGGTTAATATCGCTCCAGATGGGCAGCGTATTTTTGTAAATGAAGGGGTCGGTGTCTCGCTGTGGGTGATACCAACCAATCCCAAAGCCATCGGCGTTGAGCAACCCAGAGGTCATCTCCCGTGGTTGGTAACTCTGCTCAATCAGCGAATGCTCTGGTTTGGACAGAATATAATCAAGTAGGATGGGTGGGCCGAGATAGCCAAGTAATCGGCACATACTGAGGGGTCTGCTCCTAATTTAGAAAGATATTATTTTAGCGCATATAATAGAATTGACACTCTGTTATTTTTATGGTATCGAAAATGAAAATAACTCTGAATAAGATATGTCGCAGCGTCGCTACAGCTACAGTGCTGGCGTTTCCGATAGTTTTGTTAGCTAGTGTACAAGCGCGTGCGATCGACATTCCTCAGCGAGTTACAAATGGTTTATTTCGGTCGAGTTCTGAAGACTTCTTCAGGGAAGGAAGGCGGCAGTTTGAGAGAGAAGTTCAAATTCTGCAAGACAGACGCCTTTCTTCTGAAGAACCTATCCTTAAGACGGATGACGTGCGGATACAAGAGCAATTATCGCCTCTAGAAATGCGTAACATTTCGCCTGGTGGTGTTGATAAAAATGGATCGAATAAATCTCGAAATTTTGGCACAGGCAGGCGCTAATAGTAATGTGGGCAATGCCCACATTACGACAACCTTAATGAGAAGATAAAATTGATGTCTAACGCAATGATGGTGATTTTTCCATATCGATACGAACATACCTGGGTATTTGACGATGAAGGAGTCGGACTTGTACGGGAACCATTTGTCAGCGGCATACCCGCAATGATCGATATTCTCGTTCAAGATATTCCGAATGCCGATAAAGGTTTCAAGCTTTTGTTTTCCGTCAACCCTTTTCCAGGATATCAAGCAGAACTGGTTTGGTTGAGAGAAGAGTACGGGGGTAACTGGTATCGCTGGCACCAAAAAAATATGGAAGGGTGGTTATGTCCAGCATTGTTCAAGTATTTCAGCGAACCGCCAATAAAAATATACTCCAAAGCTGAAAAGCTACATTCTTCATTATCTGCCATACCCAATAAATTATGACGATTGAGCAGCAGCTACTCCCAGTAATTTCAGAACAGCCATACCCGCTTTTGTTCGCTACAATTAGCGGGGCGCATTTGTATGGTTTTCCCTCACCAGATTCTGATTTTGACTTGCGCGGTTCCCACATTTTGCCGGTGTCAGAAGTAGTTGGATTAGAGCCAGGACGTGAAACTATCGAAGTTTCGGAATTTCGCAACAAACTGGAAATTGACCTCGTAACTCACGATATCAAAAAGTTCTTTTCGCTGCTGCTCAAAAAGAATGGTTATGTTTTAGAGCAGTTGTATTCGCCTTTGATTGTTCGCACTACGTCAGAACATGAAGAATTGAAAGTTATTGCCAAAGGTTGCATCACCCGCAACCATGTTCACCACTATTTCGGATTTGCCCAAACGCAATGGAGATTGTTTGAGAAAGACAGAAGAGTTAAACCCCTGCTTTATATCTACCGAGTCTTGTTGACTGGTATTTATTTGATGCAAACAGGCGTTGTAGAAGCTAACTTAGTGCTATTGAATGAAATCTTCAAATTACCTTATATTCCCGATTTGATTGCCCGAAAGTTGGCAGGTGCTGAGAAGTCTGTTTTGGAAGATGCTGATATAGCATTTCATCATGAAGAATTTGAGCGTTTGCGCGGTGAGTTGGAAGCAGCTTTTCAAAGCAGTACATTACCGGAAGCACCTTCTGCTAAGGCGGCATTGAACGAGTTGCTGGTACGGTTGAGAATGGGGTCTGTTGGTTAGTGCGATCGCTCCTGATGTAGTATAAAGAACGATCGGGCCGCGCAATATATAGCAACCGCCAAGGCGGTTAAGCCATAAATCTGGAGTAGGGGCGAAGCATTCGGGTAGTAAATATAAGGTTTTAACCAATAAATTATATGCCCGAATGCTTCGCCCCTACTGTCCTAACCGACGAGAGCGGTTGCTATATATACATAGCTGGCGATCGCACGCCAGACCTGAAATAGGGCAGTCCAACTCTCTTGTACCTTAGAGATTTGGCGAAAAACTAGACATATCCGCTAAAGATACAATATACTACAAGTATTACAAACTCATTCAGAAGATAAGGAGGCGGCATTAATGGCACGCCTGAATCAGATTATTGCGATCGAAAAAGGCATCAAAAGCAAGTCATTCCAAGAACTGGCGGAAGTCCAAAAAGCGCTTCAAAAGCCAGCGCGGCTTGCCGGAATTGCCCGAAACTACCCCCCCAAATTCGTGTGATTATTATTATCTGCGTTAATCTGCGACTTCGGCGAGCGCTCACGTCGAAGCCTGAGCGCTCAGCCGAACCTCTCACGCCGAAGTCTGCGGTAAAAATTTAACCAACGATGAAAACAGACAAATTGACGATATCACTCATGTACTAACGATGCAACCGGACAAGATATGATTAATACTTAAAGCTCAAAGCAGCAACTGCCAAACAACCCCATCCCACCATAAAAGCTACTCCTCCCAAGGGAGTAATTGCACCCAGCCACTTAATCCCACTGAAACTCAGCGCGTACAAACTACCGGAGAAAAGCGCAACGCCAGCGATGAACGCAAACCCAGCTGCTACTAAAGAAGTTTGGGGTATTTCGGCGCGAGTTAACAGCAACGCCACCAGCAAAAGTGCCAAAGCGTGATACATTTGGTAACGAGCGCCAGTTTCAAAAATTTCAAGCGATCGATCGCTCAACTTTTCCTTCAGAGCATGGGCAGCAAAAGCACCGCCAGCCACAGATAAACCACCCAAAATAGATGCTACAACCAAAAAAACTTTTACCATAAATCTGCTGCTAAATCCTACAAATCAAAGCGATAACTAATATCGCCCGTTTCAGTCACATCAAAATTAGCTAGAAACTCCTTCGCTTTTTCATCTAGATATTTTTTCGCTTCTTTTCCTGGTAGCTGTGCCTCCATTGCAAACCGCAAAACTGTAATTTCCCCATTTTCTTGTTGAATCAACCGATAAAAAATGGACTGGAGGCGGTCTTGAACTTCCTTGTCCCGTTGTCGAGCCAAACCCCTCCATATCCATAAACCCCATCCAGTTAAAGGCACACCAATCAGCAGACAAGCCGTAGCCTCCTCAATTTTTTCTTGTCGGCTAATGTCAGGGTTAAAGGGCGCATAAATCCCAGCCAATACGCAAACACTTCCAAATCCCGTTACCAAAACCGCAGACACTTTTTTGAGGAGCTTCATAGTTCCAGCTGATAGGTTAGTATTGCCGCGATTATAACCTTATTTCCGCGTAGCTTCCAGTATGCGGGAGAAGTAAAAACGGGTACGGGTCATAGCTGACCGCTGAACTGAAAAGCCGCAAGTCTCAAGAATTTCGACAACATCAGCTTCGCGATGCAGATAAGCGCGAGTCGCTTTGCTCGGACCTGGGAAGAAACTACCAATTTTCTTGAGCAAACAAAGAGCAAAGGTGTGAGGTGCAAAGCTGAGAATTAGACGAGACTCTGCCAAAGAAGTGAGGTGAGCAATCATTTCAGCTGCCTTATCTTGGGGATAGTGGATCAGGACATCCAGGCAAATGACAGTGTGGTATCTACCGCTCAAACCCTCTAAGTCTTGCACCGCAAAAGTAACATTATCGGTGTTAGCCAAAACAGCTTCGGCTCTTTCCTTTGCTTCGCCCACCATCTTTTCAGAGATATCGCTAGCATAAACTTTAGCTCCCGCCTGCGCCAAGGGAATGCTGAGACTGCCAACACCACAACCGGCATCGCAGATTGATAGCTTTGATAGATTGCCATCAAATGTCAGCCAACTGAGTACGGTATCAACTGTTTGCTTATGTCCCTCGCGGATATCTCGCTGGACTTTATTCACCTCGCCATCGCCATAAATACGCCGCCAGCGATCGAAGCCAGTAGAATTAAAGTAGTCCTGAACAATGGTTTTATCGTCGGTTGCGTTCATTAATTTTCCTGCTGTTAAGTTGTTTCCAACGCTTAAACTTACCATTAGACGTTACTTTTGAGGTAACTTTCATTCAGTATCGAATGCTTGAGCTATGAGCGGCGACAGATTGACAATTCGACCAATGACCCTTGCTGAGTTAGAACTCGCCCTCGATTGGGGCGCAGCAGAGGGGTGGAATACCGGCATTCACGATGCAGGTGCCTTCTATGCTGCCGATCCTGGCGGTTTTTTGATTGGTGAAATCGACGGCGAACCCATCAGCACTATTTCGGCGGTACGCTACGGCGAGACTTTTGGCTTTATCGGTTTTTATATTGTCAAACCCGATCGGCGCGGTCAAGGTTTTGGCTTGCAAACTTGGAATGAGGCTTTGAGGTTGCTAGGCGATCGCAATTTTGCCCTCGATGGTGTCTTAGCACAAGTAGAAAACTACCGCAAATTTGGTTTTCAGCCAGCATATAGCCATATTCGCTATCAAGGTACTGGGATAGCTGCTACACCTCCTGACAACATTGTGACGCTAAAAGATATCCCATTTGCAGATATTTTTCATTACGATAACCAACATTTTCCCGCACCTCGTCCAGCTTTCCTACAAGAATGGGTTAATTCCCCAGCGCGTGCAGGCTATGCCTATATTAAGGATGGCAATTTGTGCGGCTATGGAATAATTAGAGAATCCCGCACCGGGTTGAGAATTGGGCCTCTGTTTGCTGACGATGCCCAAATTGCTGAAAGTTTATTTCAATGCCTCAGTAGCCTGGGTGACGGTAAGCCTATATTTTTAGATACTCCCGATGCTAATCACCAGGCTATTTCCCTGGCTGAAAGTTACGGGATGAAGCCAGTATTTGAATGCGTTCGGATGTACACTCGCGGCATACCAAATATCAATATCTCGCACATATTTGGGACAACAACTCTAGAGTTAGGGTAGAAAGTTGGTAAGTAGATTGGCGTAAATAAACTAAACACTCAGAAACCCGGTTTCTCCTAGAAACCGGGTTTCTAAGTAAAGGTTGTAGGTTGCCGATCGATTTAGTTAACACTTGGAAATAATCTTTTCCACGTCAGTATCGGTTCGTAACTCGGTTCTGGTTGAGTCATTTGCCAGCGCAATAACTGGTGAGCAGGTTTACCGATGATTCCTTTTATACCAATTGCTTTTCGGGGTGTAACAGTGGCAAGTGCGATCGCTTCTTCTCTGTCGCAAATTCCCCACTTCACCAAATTCTGCACCCCTACCAATAACGATAAAGTCGTCCCCGAAAGCGTTCCATCTGGCAATCTCGCCGTGCCGTTTTTCACTTCAATCTCGCGAGTATCCCACGGGTAAACACCATCCGGCAATCCCAAAGGTGCCAAAGCATCGCTAACTAAGAAAATACCTCTTTCGTAACTGCTAGCTTGTAGTAATATTTGCAACATTGTCGGAGATACGTGCTGACCATCAGCAATCAAACCGCATTTAACATCTCGATCGACTATAGCAGCACCCAATAATCCAGGTTCGCGATGATGTAAACTGGGCATGGCATTGAAGGCATGAGTCACCATTGATGCACCCAATTTAAATGCCTTTTGCGCTTGAGCGGCAGTAGCTTGCGAGTGTCCTAAACTGATGATAATGCCCAAAGAACGCAAATAAGAAATTACCTCTCCAGTTAAATCTAATTCTGGTGCTAAAGTAATAACTTTCACGATATCTGCGTAAGCACCCAAAACCCTCTTCACATTATCAATAGTCAGCGGCAATAAATACTCAGATGGGTGAGCCCCGCGCTTTTCAGGATTCAAAAAAGGCCCTTCTAAATGTACTCCCAATATTTGAGCCGTTGGTCGATCGTTTAGCTGAGTTACTATAAAATCAGCTAACACTGCAAGACTTCGTTGAATGTTCTCTACCGAAGTTGTGACAAGAGTAGGCAAAAAACCATCAACGCCCCGATCCCACAGAAATTTACAGATTTCCGGGAGTTTATCGCAATTATCTGGATTTAAGTCAGGAAATGCTAAGCCCAGCGCCCCATTAATCTGCAAATCGACACCCCCCAGGGAAACCCAATCCCCATTTACATCTACAACTTCTTTATCTGCTGAAGGTTTGCCAGCAACGTACATTGGCATAATTTTCTGAATGATACCGCCCGAATCAATTGATAATTGCTGCAAAGCTTTGTATTCGGGTACTCTAGCGTTGATAATATCCATCTAGGTAGCGATTGGTGGTTTTATTGCCTATCTGATGATTTATGATATTTAATTTATCACGATCTGGGTGCGGCTGTTAGAAACCCGGTTTCTGAGTGTTCAGTTTATTTAGCAACGCAAGTTGCTGGTTATATAATTAAGGTTGTATTAGGTACGTTGTTGCGCTTTAGCGCTCTTATACCAACTTGGATAAGAGCGCTAAAGCGCAACAACGTACCCAGAGTGCAAGTAACTAGCAACTTGAGTTACTATTAAATTTGATTCAAGCATATAATAAAAAAGTGGTATATTTGTGTGTATTTATAAAAATATGACAACTGACAAATGACTCAACCATTAGTAGGCATTATCATGGGCAGCGATTCCGACTTGCCCACCATGCAGGGAGCGATCGCAATTTGCGAAGAATTCGGCATCGCCTGCGAAGTTGCGATCGTCTCTGCCCACCGTACCCCCGATCGCATGGTAGAATACGCCAAAAGCGCCCACCAACGGGGCATAAAAGTTATTATCGCCGGTGCTGGTGGAGCAGCCCATCTGCCCGGTATGGTTGCTTCCCTGACACCCCTGCCCGTGATTGGCGTACCTGTAGCCAGTCGCCACTTGCAGGGGTTAGATTCTCTATATTCGATCGTGCAAATGCCAGCTGGAATCCCCGTCGCCACCGTCGCCATTGGTAATGCCAAGAACGCCGGACTTTTAGCCGTACAAATCTTAGCCACCCATCAGCCAAAATTGCTGGAACAAGTTCAGCAATATCGTCAAAGTCTAGCCGAATCCGTACTCCAAAAACAAGCACAACTAGATGAACTAGGCTACAAGCAGTACTTGGAAAAAATGTCTTAAACGCGATCCAAAAATTTACGGTTCTTTCCGAATTATATTATATCCTGTCGATCGCCCATGATAAAACTTTGTCAGGTATGTTGTTGCGCTTCAGCGCTCTTTAAAGAGCGCTGAAGCGCAACAACATACTAAATATTTAACTATCGTTTGCGAATATTATCGCACAAATGGCGATCGCTCTCCTCCACCTCAACATTCGTCCGCAGATAATCCCGCACCCAATTGCAAGCATACTCTAGTTCATTCAGCGTCCGAATTTGTTTTAAATCCCAAAGCATCACAGTGGCATCATCTCCCCCCGAAACCAGGAAGTTACCATCAGCAGTAAAAGCAAGACTGATGACTGTTCCTTGATGTCCGGGTAATTTATTCAGCAACTTTCCCTCTAAGCTCCATAATTTCACCTGATTATCAACACCACCTGTGGCAATAATTTGACCGTCAGGACTAAAAGCAACTCGCGATAAACCCTGACTCTCTGCCTTAATTGTTTTCAGTAATGTTCCATCTAATTTCCAAAGTTTAATAGTGTCATCCCAACTAGCAGAAAGAATCATATTTCCTTGAGGACTAAAAGCGACTCCCCAAACCCCATCCTCGTGACCTCTCAACGTTCTCACAGCCGTACCATCAAGTTTCCAAAGTTTCACTGTACTATCTTGGCTGGCAGAGGCTAGGAGTTGACCGTTAGGACTAAAAGCTAATTTCCAGATTCTCTGATGGGAAACAGTCATGGTGTGCAATAGTTTGCCATCAAAATTCCAGATTTTGATAGTGTTATTATCTCCAGCAGAAGCGATATTTTTCCCATCGGGACCGATCGCAATAGCAGTAATCGTAGCCCCATGTCCTTTCAAAGTTCGCAACAGTCTGAGCGCCGATTTATTCCGGTCACCTAAATCCCAAACTTGAACAGTACCGTTATCACTTCCAGTCACTATAATTTTACTGTCTGGACTGAAGCCAACGCTGCGAAAACCATATTTATTTTCTTTATAATCTTGCCAAAGTGTGCCATCTGCCAACCATAATTTAAGGGTATTATCAGCACTAACGGTCGCAATCGACTTCCCGTCTGGGCTAGTAGCAACTTCCCAAATCGTATCTTTATGACCGTAGAGCGGTTTTGACAAATATTTATTGCGTTGCCAGAGTTTAACGGTGGTATCATCACTGGCAGAAGCAGCCATCAAACCATTAGAATTCAATGCTACATCTCGAATAACTGCACGATGCTGCTTTAAGTTTCTAATAAATGTTCCATCTATTTTCCAAATCTTTACCTGATTATCTTTACCACTGGTAGCAATATATTTACCCTGACAATCAACGCCATAAATAGCATCATTACTTTGAAGCGTTCTGACTAAAGTTCCGTCTATTTGCCACACTTTTGCAGTGCTATCTTTACTAACTGAAACCAGTAAATTTCCTTGCGAACAAAACGCCACATCCCAAATCGAATTTTGATGTCCTTCTATGGTTTTCAGCAACTTGCCATCAACACTCCAAAGTTTAACAGTATTATCCCCTCCTGCGGAAGCAAGTATCTGGCTGTCTGGACTAAAAGCTACATTGGAAACCCATTTTTTATGTCCTATCAATGTTTTCCAGAGCGTACCGTCAAGCCGCCATAATTTCACAGTCCGATCGCCACTGGCTGACGCAATCAGCTTACCATCAGGGCTAAAAGCAACTCCCCAGACAGAGGTTTTATGTGCCTGAATTGTTTTTACTAAAGTGCCGTCAATACGCCAAAGCTTGACAATACCATCTAAACTTCCCGCAACAATCAAGCGACTGTCAGGACTGAAAGCAACGCGAAACACTGTTGCAGTATGTTTTAATGTTTTCAGCAACGTACCATCTCGTTTCCAGAGTTTAACGGTCCGATCGCTACTGCCAGTCGCAATCAACCGATCGTCAGGACTAATATCAACAGTAGATATGCCACTTTTATGACCGATCAAACGGTTAAATTCGTTGTTGCTATAAACTGTTTGTCTCAAGGCTATTTCTACATCTTCAGTCGTTTTGCTATCTACACTACCCAAACTTTCTAATTTGCGTTTGGCTTTAATTGCTGCGATCATCGCGTCTAATTGACGATTTGAAGCAAATAATCCTTCGGAAGATGATGCTAACGCCTTGATTTCGCTAATCCTGGCTTCTCTGAATTGTCTAAAAGCGAATAATCCCAAACCTGAAGATACCAGAAAGGCGATACTAATTGCTCCTAACAATAATCGTTGTAATTTGGCTGTTTGTTGTTCCTGTAATAATCGTTGTTTTTGCTCTGCCAATTGTGCTTCAATGGCTTTGGCTCGTTCGGCTTCTAAAGTGAGTTGTACTTCTTTTCTATCTGATTCAACCGAAGCCGCTAAAAACTGATAATCTAAATCGCTTAAACTTTTTCCTTGCGACCAGATTTGAGCATCTTTTAAAGCTTGCCCTCTTAACAATCGAGATTCATCAGTTTGTTGAGAAGCTATCCAGGCATCAAAGGTTTGAGAATAGGGGCGCAATTTACCTAATTCTGATACTACCCAGATGAGATTAAATACACTGGCGTAAATTTTATTTTTGACTTGTAAATAGCCTTAATTTTTGACAACTAAGCCTGATAAGATTAATTCGGTATGTTCCTGAGTGTCATTAACAATAACTTCTGCGCCTTGTAAAATTTGCTGATAAATTACCAGCAGTCTGCCTTTGCGTTGTTCATTATAATTAAGACGATCGCGGATGGTTCTTAAATGTTCTGGTTCATCTTGGGATTCCCATTTATGGATAATTTTTGCTTGCACCAAAGACTCCACCCAAAACCCTTCCATTCCCGTCGGAATTGTCAAACTTTTGTTTGGGTTTTCTTGACTCGTTGTTTGCACTAAATCACATATTTTTTGGGTTAAAAATGGTTGTCCACCTGTCCATTTTAAGATTTCTTTTAATATTTCTGTCGCGTTATCTGTATAAATGGCTAATCCTTTGACTAAGGGTTGAGCTTCGTCAAATTGGAAGCCGTGCAGTTCGATCGCTTTACCAATATTAAATGGGGTGCGATTTTTATCTTGGATTAAATCGGAGGGAGTCGCCACGCCAAAGATGGCAAAGGTGAGACGATTATATTCGGCATCTATGGATCTTTGATTAAGGTATCATTCGATTTTAGATTTAGGATTTAGGATTATATTCAACTCTACAAGGTTTTGTCCTTTCCTCAAAATGTAAAATTCAAAATTGAACTTAGAGTTACGCGATCGCGCCCTGTTTTTTTAGATTTGTAAAGAGCTTTGTCCGCTTCTAATAAGAGCGTCTCCGCATCATTATTAGAACTAGGAATTGTGCAAGCCACTCCTAAACTTATGGTAACTACAGAATTGGGTAAACCGCTAAATCTTGAACTTGCTGGGATGTAAACTGCGGTAATTTAATTGTTAATCCCACATTAAATGGCGATTGATTAATGCTTAAAGAAACATAAACTTCCGTCGAGTGAACTAAAACTAAACGAACTGACTGCCAAACGTTTTCTCGTCTAGCTTCTTCGTGCCAAAATCGCAAGATGGGAAAAAATTATTGGGTAATATGAGGGTATTCAAATAGCAGATTTACTTCATTGAATACTAACACCAAGGGAGTGCGAATTTGCTCTAACAAATATCCCTCAAAATAGATGGTGCAGCTCACCTTGCTACCCATGTCCTCGTCCCAGTAATCATTCAGGTTGGGAGCCAGTTTTAACTGCCGCGCTACGTTAAGACACAGCCAACGCAAGAATTTGTCCGAACTTTCAAAAATTGTGGTGTCAGCCTGCTGAAAATCTATTGTGACTGTACGGTAGCCGAAAGTAGCAGCCTGGTTGAGCAGGCGCAGCATTAAGGCACTTTTCCCCATTTTTCTGGGCGCTCGAATGCGGATTAAACTGCCAGGATTGCACAGTTCTCTATATGCGAGAGCTTCACAGGGAGGACGATCGATATAAAATCTAGAATTAAGGGATATGGGGCTGCCGGGAAGGTCTATGTCTTCAACAGCCGGGATGTCGTTTTGTGGATGGAGACTGCCTATCATAAGCCACGCCTGCGAAATATACCCTTAATGTATTCTAATCTACTACCTCCAGAGAGATTGTATTCAGCAATTCCCCGCTAACCACGACACTGATAGGCACGGATGCACGGATAGAAGAATCTCTATTCCCTATTCCCTATTCCCTATTCCCTATTCCCTATTCCCTATTCCCTATTCCCTATTCCCTAGCGGCATGATTTGCCAACTACGCAGAAAATTACCACTTTGTCAACATAATCGCCGTGAGTAACAATGGTTAACTATAATTAAGAAAATCGACATTTTGTCAACCTCCTTGCTGCCAAACCCATAGAGTGTAAGCTTTATCGAGATTTTTCGGGTGATTTCTAACTTAGTCAATAGTTTCTTGTATTTAGCATAATATCACCAATAACTCTGTATTTTTTGATACAGAAAACGAGTCCTTAAAATTCGTTCAATTGAATTCATTTATATCAACTCTTCGGTGTTGAGGGGAACAAACAAGTGTTGAAAAAGTTTCTAATTGCTTGCATAATTTCAGCCTGTCTGGTAACGGGGCTAATGGTGGGAAATACATTTGCCCAAGACGTATCGCCTTCGCCAAGCCCTTCTCCTACGCTATCAACTCCAGAAACTGCATCGCCAACGCCAACAGGTTCGCCAACAGGAGTATCACCTTCTCCAACAGGTTCGCCGGAAGCATCGCCTTCTCCAACAGGTTCGCCAGGAGCATCGCCTTCCCCAATAGGAGCATCGCCTTCCCCAATAGGGTCGCCAACAGGAGCATCGCCTTCCCCAATAGGGTCGCCAGAAGCATCGCCTTCCCCAATAGGTTTGCCAGCAGAAGTATCTCCTATACCTGTGCCTCCACCGGCTGTGTCTGGTCAAGAAGCTTCTGGAGCTACCGCCGGGCCGACGATCGATACTGGGGATACAGCCTGGATGTTGATATCGTCAGCACTGGTAATGTTGATGACGCCAGCACTGGGCTTTTTCTACGGAGGACTGGTGCGATCGCGCAACGTCCTCAACACGATGATGATGAGCCTCATCCTGATGGCGGTTGTTGGCGTTACCTGGGCGCTGTGGGGCTACAGTCTCGCCTTTGCACCAAATTCTATCAACCCTGGAGCAGATCCGCCTTTTACTGCCAATCCCTTCATTGGTAGCTTAAACTGGGCCTTTCTCAACGGCGTTGAGTTCGACAAACCAAGTTCGATCGGCTATGCGCCAACCATTCCGCATCAACTTTTCATGCTTTACAACATGATGTTCGCGATCATCACACCTGCCTTAATATCGGGTGCGATCGTTGAGCGGATTAGTTTCAAAGCATATTTCTGGTTTGTACTGATTTGGTCTACCGCGATCTACTCCCCCTTAGCTCACTGGGTTTGGGGCAAAGGCGGCTGGCTTTTAGACCTGGGAGCATTAGACTTTGCCGGTGGTACAGTCGTACACATCAGCTCAGGGGTTTCTGCTCTAGTCGCAGCCTATGTCCTTGGCCCCCGGAAAACCTACCCAACACAACCCGCCGCACCCCATAACGTCCCCTATGTCTTACTGGGAATAGGCTTGCTCTGGTTTGGTTGGCTTGGCTTTAACGGTGGTAGTGCCGGAGGAGCTTCCGGCGTGGCAGCCGTTGCTTGTGTAGCCACAGTAGTAGCAACCGCAGCCGCCGGTTTTACCTGGATAATTGTGGAATGGGTACTCAGAGGCAAGCCAACTGCGATCGGCATTGCCACCGGCTTCCTAGCAGGACTCGTAGGCATTACCCCAGCGGCGGGATACGTATCTCCTATTGGAGCTATTCTGATCGGTTCGATCACCTCTCTTGCCTGTTTCGTTGCTGTTAGCTTGCGGGCTAAATGGCAATTTGACGATTCTTTGGATACTTATCCTGTCCACGGGGTCGGTGGTACCGTAGGCGCTCTTCTGACAGGTGTTTTTGCCAATAAAGCTGTTAACTCCGGAGGAGCCGATGGTTTGCTTGCAGGCCACCCAGAGTTGTTGTGGAAGCAATTCGTGGGTGTTGCGGCGACCTACATTTTTGCAGCTGTTGGCACGTTGCTCATCCTCAAAGCGTTGGGCGCGGTGATGGCTTTGCGCGTAAAGCCTATAGCCGAAGAGCAAGGGCTGGATATCAACGAACATGGGGAAGAAGCTTACGGCGAAGAGTTTGCCTCTGGTCTCAGTTTTACTAGGGAGTAGTTATACTCAGCACGGTCTGTGACCGAGCTTTTTTTATCCCTGTAGGGGCGAAGCATTCCGTCAAAGATCTTTGGGTTCAACCAACAAATTATTCACGGAATGCTTCGCCCATTTATGCCCGTGCGAAGTATAGTTGTCCTTCACAAATCCTGCCAGTAACTTTCCCTTTGTGATAGTGGTACTTTACGATTAGATTCAAAATGAGTTAAATCCGATCGAGTGCCCCATCGCTGGAAAACTTGGCCTACCTGGGCGTTTTTATCCCTGGCTGCTAATGGGTTACTAACACTGCTACTTGTCTGGCTGCTGCGCGATTATTGGTTGCCCATCGATTCCCAGCTAAATGCTTCCACGACACGAGAGAGCCTGATGCGTGAAATACCCGTATCGGCTTCTCCTTTGGGGCCACGCCACCAGCTGAGTTATCAAAAGTGGGTAGCCATCCTAGAGCAGGAAGCAAAGGTAGTAGCCGAAAACCCGCCCCAGCATTTAAATGTCTTGGCTGGGGATTCTTTGAGTTTATGGTTTCCGCCAGATTTATTACCCTCAGACACTAGCTGGCTGAATCAGGGGATTTCTGGGGAAGTTACGGCTGGATTACTGCGACGATTAAATTTGTTTGACCGCAGCCAGCCTGAGACCATTTTTGTGATGATTGGCATCAATGACTTGATTCGCCAGGTCACAGACGAGGATCTTTTATGGAAGTATCGGCTGATTGTACGCCGCTTGCGGCGGGTTCATCCCCAATCTCTGATTGTAGTGCAGTCGATTTTGCCCCACGGCGGCGAACAGTCAACCTGGGAAGGACGCGATCGCTTGCTTGCTATCCCCAACGATCGCATTCGATCGCTTAACCTACAGCTGGAGACGATCGCTCAAGAAGAACGAGTAAAATATTTTCATTTATACCCCCTGTTTACCGACGACCAAGGCAATCTTCGCCCCGAACTGACTACAGACGGACTCCACCTCAACCGCCAAGGCTATTTAGTTTGGCGTTCCGCATTGCTAATGTATCGCCAGATGGAACTTAACCCAGTTGTGGGGGAGCAGAGGAGCAGAGGGGCAGAGGGGCAGAGGGGCAAAGGAGCAAAATCTTCCCTCTTCCCTAGTCCCTAGCCCCTAACCCCTAGCCCCTGGTAGTCTGAAAATAGCTGGATATGGACTATCACATCAAAAACACGAATGGACACAAAAGCTTTCAAACGATCGCTCCAACAATCGGAGAATTACCATCGCAAAGGATTTGGTCACCAAGAGGAAGTCGCTGGTGTCCTCAAATCCGAATATCAAAGCAATCTGATTCAGGAAATCCGCGAAAACAACTACACCCTACAACGGGGTAACGTTACCATCCGCCTAGCAGAGGCGTTTGGCTTTTGCTGGGGCGTGGAACGAGCTGTAGCGATGGCTTACGAAACTCGCCAGCACTTCCCAGGCGATCGCATTTGGGTGACAAACGAGATTATTCACAACCCTTCTGTAAATGAGCGGTTGCGGGAGATGCAGGTAGAGTTCGTTCCCGTTAACCAAGGTAATAAGGACTTTTCCAGCGTTAGTGCTGGTGATGTGGTGATCTTACCTGCCTTCGGTGCCAGCGTTCAAGAAATGCAGGTGCTTAACGACAAAGGTTGCAAAATAGTCGATACGACCTGTCCTTGGGTTTCTAAAGTTTGGAATACAGTCGAGAAACACAAGAAAAAAAGCTACACCTCGATTATCCACGGGAAGTACAAACACGAAGAAACGATCGCCACCAGTTCTTTTGCCGATAAATATCTCATCGTGCTGAATATGACAGAGGCTGAGTACGTTAGCAATTACATCCTTAACGGTGGCGATCGCGACGAATTCATAACCAAATTCAGCCGTGCTTACTCAGACGGATTCGACCCGGACAAGGATTTAGAGCATATTGGCATTGCCAACCAAACCACAATGCTCAAAAGCGAAACCGAGCAAATCGGCAAACTCTTTGAGCTAACCATGATGAAAAAGTATGGCCCTAGTGAATTAAATCAGCATTTCCAAAGCTTTAACACCATCTGCGACGCCACCCAAGAACGTCAAGATGCAATGTTGAATTTAGTGGAAGAAAAACTGGATTTAATGATGGTGATTGGTGGATTTAATTCTTCTAATACTACGCAATTACAACAAATTGCGATCGAGCGACAAATTCCTTCCTATCATATCGATTGTGCCGAACGAATTGGCCCAGGCAATCGCATTGAACATAAGTTATTGCACGGCAATTTAGAGGTAGAAGAGAATTGGTTGTCTGATGGAAAAATTGTAGTCGGTATTACTTCTGGTGCTTCGACGCCGGATAAAGTTGTAGAGGATACAATTGAAAAGATTTTTGAATTGAAGGTTGCTGCGATGGTTTGATATTGTACTCCTTCTCTAACTTAAAGAAACCCGGTTTCTCCAAGAAACCGGGTTTCTGGGTTTAGGCAGAAAACCACTGTATTATAGCTAGGGGCTAGGGGCTAGGGGCTAGGGAAGAGGGAAGAGGTAAGAGGTAAGAGGTAAGAGGTAAGAGGTAAGAGGTAAGAGGTAAGAGGTAAGAGGTAAGAGGTAAGAGGTAAGAGTTGGAGTTGTCCTAACCGACGAGAGCGGTTGCTATACTTTTTGACGCTAGGATAACATAAGTAAAATTAAATAATAGAAAACCGATGACTATTTACATCATCCGCCCAAAGGCAATGTCAGTAGCACGCTACCTAGATCTTATTTCAAAAAAATTCACAGTTGAAAAGCGTCAGGAACAAGTTCAGTCAGTTGCCTGGTTACAAATGGAAGATCCCGTTCAGCAAGAAATTAGCGATTGGATTAAAGACGCTCAAAATCGAGGCGTTATCGAAATATTAAACAGTAGAAATGCGCCAAAAATCACAGGAACGACGATCGCGGAAATGAGCGATCGCGAAGCCGAACAAATGCGCCAAGACCTGCCAAATGTCCAAATTTTACGCGACCAGCTAATAGATTTGATTCAACCCCGACGCGCTGTTACTCCGACAAAGCAGAAAATCGACACATCTGACTTATGGCATTTGCAGGCTATAGGATTAGAAGCAGCACGTCGGAAAGGTTTTGAAAGGTCTGGTAAAAACGTCACCATTGCTGTTTTCGATACAGGCATAGACTCAACTCACCCAGAACTGCATGGTAAAATAGTTGAATCCTATAGTTTTGATATCAAACATTGGGAAGCTCTACCAACATCTCCCCAAGATACTGATGGTCATGGGACGCACATAGCAGGATTAATTTGCGGCAAAAATGTTGGCGTTGCACCACAAGCTAAACTGATCAGCAGTCTAATTTTACCACGGGGAGTTGGTAATCTTTCCAATTTTATTCAGGCACTAGAATGGGCAGCTACAAGACCAGATGTGCAAATTATCAATATTTCCGCTAGTATTCGCGGATGTTTGAATCAAATGAGCGATTTAGTTGAAGACCTATTAACTGTCGGTTTACTGCCTGTTTGTGCGGTGGGAAATGATGGACGCAACATCACCTGTAGTCCTGGAAACTATAAGAGTGTTGTATCTGTGGGAGCGACAAATGGTAACGATCGCATTGCCAGTTTCAGCAGCAGTGGCACCCTCGTTATTGATAACCATCAGTATCAAGTTCCCTACCTTGTCGCTCCAGGTGAGGCAGTTTATTCTTCAGTCATCGGCGGGGGGTATGAAGCTTGGAATGGCACATCAATAGCAACATCTATTGTTTCGGGTATAGCGGCGCTTATCCTAGAACAGTATCCAGATATCACAGTACCAGAACTCAGGGAAGAACTCTTTTCTAGCTGTAAGGATTTAGGTGAATTGAAAGAGCGTCAAGGTCAAGGACTTGTGCAAGTGACAGCGGCATTATGAAACTTAAGGAAAACCATATTGTCAAAATAAATCTCCTGCTTGAAGATTATCTATCATTCTTTTTCTCCTCTGCTCCTCTGCTCCTCTGCTCCTCTGCTCCTCTGCTCCTCTGCGGATATATGGCGGCGAGTTTGATTAGTAGGTTATATTGAGAGCAACGAATCTCTTCTTATAGCAACCGCCTTGGCGGTTAGGACATTATGAATTGCTGAAGCCCTTGATTATAAACCCTTCCGACCCTAGTCCCTAGCCCCTAGCCCCTAGCCCCTAGCTATAATTGCTTCACCAATAACTTTATGACAGGATTTGAACCCCTTCTGGTAGATGCCGCAACCAAAAGCCTAACTGGTATCGTTATCAAGACGCTTTGGGAAGGTGCAGGTGGATTTTTTGGTGGAATAGGCAAAGGGCTGGATGAGAAAAGAAAACAGCTAATTTTTAACGCATCAAAGCGATATGTCGAGAATTATAGGCTCTTCCGTACTTAGTGTGCTAAATTAACTTAAATTTATCCTCAAAACTTTGCTAGGTAAGGCTTTGAGATTATT
>NZ_JAIQZM010000029.1 GCF_023333595.1 Argonema galeatum A003/A1 | reverse complement strand
ATAGAAACGCCATCATAAATCATGGCGTTGAGAAAGCTAATGAGAATGTCTTTGCTTTCAGAGGAACCAAAGATTTTCTTGAAGGCGTAATCGGTTTTAGGGTTAATGAAAATCATAGGTCAATGGGAAATAGAGACAGAAGAATTAATTGATCTTTATCTACAGATATTTTAGACTTGTTTGCTTATATTTATCATAGCCTAGTATGCTGGGAGGGCGAAGCATTGCGGAATTAACGTTTGGGTTAAGAGTTACGGTTATTCCGCAATGCTAAGTGCATCCGCACCGCTGCGCGAACGCCCCTACAAAATCTTCTGGCGGGAAGGGAGTAATGTTAAGCTCAGTGTTTCTGGATACACTCTTTCTATCTCTATGGGGATGAAAGCCAGAATCTGGCATATAAGTAAGCTGTTTTGGAGGGTAATTTGGGATACCGTGAAATATATTGCTATGTTACTGTTATTCACCTTATCGTTTGCAGTTGCACTACCAGCTGAAGCATCGTTTTGTCGCAACACCAACGATCGCACAATCTGCATCATAAGTATCAACCGAAGTGCTAAAAATTACTGGGAGTATAGGGCATCAGTCAGTGTTGACGGGGTAGCAAGGCCAATAGAAGTATATAATTGTCGCGATCGCATTAAAATACGAAAAGATGGAACGATCGTCCCGTTCCAGTCCAGTAGCCCAGGCAAACTGATCTGTAGTTTCCTCAAAAAGTAATTATTGACTCGCTACAACCAAAGATGACACTATTGAGTAGATTGTTGTAGTAACCGTCTGAGACTTCTAAATCAGTGGAAGAGCAATGTTAGTCCAGATAACCATAGAGAACTTCCTCTCTTTTAGGGAAGAAAAAACATTCAGTATGGTAGGTTATAAGCTGTTTTTGGAAAAAGAAAACCCTTGCTTAACTTTTCTGCATTCCAAGTTAGCGACTACTCGCTCAATCAGCGGACGATAAGTAGTATTATCTAAATGTGTTTTGTACCATTCCTTATAAGTTTCATCAAGCAGATGTTCTTGAATTAGTCGAGCCTCTTCTAGTAGAATCCACAGGTTATGAGTTGCTCTGTTACAAAAACCTTGCATCCCATCTTTTTTTAGTCCATTTAGCCCATACTGCTTACAGGCTTGACATAAACATTGCTCTAATTTTTGACACTCTTCATTACTGACTTGACGACCCCTCCAGTTACCTAAAGGAGCCACAATTCGCTCTCCGGTTCCAGGCAATTGTATCATCCCCCGCGCCGCACGACTGCGCCAACCGCTTGAGTCTACTGAGTTAATGCTCAATAAAGCAGCTAAATGTATAGTTGCTGTCCCACCCATGCCAAAAACATGAAGTTTTGTATTTTTAAATTCTTCGCGTATATGTTGAATGCTAGATAGAATTTTATGATAAGGTATTGCTTTAGGAGCGCGTAGTAAATTTGGTACAATGCCACCCAAAGCAATATATGGTTTTGCTAAGAATTCCTTATGTGCCTTGATTTCATTTACATACTCTTCAAGCAATTGGCTAATGTGAATAACAGGAATGTATGATGGATGGTCTTTATAAGCCAGATTCATTTCCATTGTGCGTTTGAAACATTGTTGCTGCTCCTTAAATGTCATTTTGGGAGTAGGAATGAAGTCTTGAGGAATTGGATACCAGTCTGGTTTAGCTTTTTCTACAAACTCTTCATACTCTTTTCTTGGCGTTTCACCATCACGTTTTATAAAGTAAAAAGCACCGTTATCAAGATAAATTTGAACCCGATTAGGAATACCCAGAGATTCGTGCAGTCCCTTTTCCATTGCTTCATGCCTGCGTTTAGGCATTTTGTGAAAATCAGCGTAGGAAACCATTACCGCGTGTAGTTGGGGAAGGTAATACTCTGAAGTTCTATCCCATACACGCGGTTTGATTCCTTTTAAACTAATGCCAGCGACGATTTGCATGATTCAGATATCCTAAACCATTTCTGATAGTAGAGTTTTATATCGGGACATAAGCAATTGTCCAGTGCCATCAGTTATGTACTTACCAACATCCTTTGAGTAAATATGTGCTTGCTGAGTAACCGTTGGTATTATATAGGTAATTGGCTCCTCAGCCATAAATGAATGATCTTGGTCGATATCTATATTAGAATATCGTAAAGCCCTTAGAATTTTTTCTGCTATTGATGATACGGTTCCAAGAGAATCATTGTGAAAAAATTCATACCGAGGTAACTGCTGATTAGGATTTTTGGAGTGACCTATAAAAAACATATAGATATGAAAAATGTTACACAATTGTTTATAAGGACTGATGTTAATATCATGTTTCTTTTCATAACGTTCAAAGTAAGAGTTTTCTAAGTCTGTAAGATTAGCTATTTCATTCAAGGTAGCTCTTGTAGTGAAAGAACGACGTATCAAACAGGTAGCTATTGTTTGTTTTAGATAATCACCAACAAACGAAGGATCTGACAACAACAATGTCATCATTTGTCCATCATTAAGAGTATAGTTTCCAGTTTCCCAATTCGGATCTATCTCCTTAGCAATATACCAATCCAAAACGGCACTATAAACTTTTAAACGTACATTTTTGGCTACTCCACAGTAAATAATCTTGTAGTCTCTAGCACAATTGAGACATTTAAGCAAGTCTCGTATTGCTTCGCGGGTAAATTCACCACGCCTGTTTTCAATTAAAAAGTTGTCTAAGTAAGCATCCTGCGGAAATAGGCTACCATCTCTGAGGATAATATCTGGACGATTTCGGTCTGCATTCAACAAATATTCATGGTCAAACTTGTACTGACCAACGTCCATTGCTGAGGCGAGACAGCGTTGATAATCTTCAGGTTCTAGCTCGTCTTGGTATGATGGGTCAATTAGCATCCATTTGAGTAATTCTTCATTCGGTTGCGGATTGAATCGAGCCTGATCATAACTCACTTGACCCTGTTGCACCCTAAGTACCGCACCAGCAGCATTATTCAGTAAAAAGGGTACACTGCGTATGAAAAACCGTGCGGGAATAGGTACAGAACTGCGATGCTGGCTCACATCAGAAGACCCGATGAGAAAGTCACGGTTTCCCCAAACGTCATCAGAAGTAATCGGGTTAAGGAAGTGTTCTCCTACAATATGGCTTTGAAGATGTTGTTGAATTAATGCAACATCCAGATGTACTCTCCATCGACTACTACCTCTGTCTGGTTTATGAATTCGCACTTGTTCCTTAGTCATTCCAAATCCACGAAGAGCAACCTGCTCTAACAGGCGTGCTAGTCGTGCTGATTTAGATGAGTCTTGCTCTATTTGACGCTTGAGGTCAGTGAAAAATTCAAGGTAGAGTTCTCTAGGATCTTTTTCCAGTAAATGTTCCCGTGCCGTCTTAATTGTGGTTTCCCAATTGCTCTGAGCCTTAACTATTTGTCGCATATAATCAGCCGTTCTTTCAACTGGATTATAATCTGCAACTGCATCACGACTGAATACCTTATGTGATTCATCGTTGATGATTTTATTGAAGTCCAGTTCTAATTGCTGATATTGCTCAGATGAGTCCGGCTGAGATTGGGGTTTTCTGGGCATTTTTATTTCTCCTTTTGTTTCAATTCATTAATTTTAGATATCCATTCATCTTTCATCTCCTTGAAAATATCAGGAGTTTTACCGCCTTCTGAATTTTTAGTTTTACGCTCCCTAATGCGTACCGGAATCGTGTGCTTGACACTCTCATAAGTCCCTGAAAGCAAGCAAGTACCGCGTGGCATTTTGGGTAAGGCGCGTAACATTTCTTCAGAGGCATCTGACTTTACCCCCCGAATGGCATCAAGCTGATCTGGTTCCAAGGCAAACACCAGTCTTGTATTACACTGACGAATAATGCTTCTATCAATGTCAATAGGGCTTTGTGTCATTAATACCATACAAATGCCGTGATGTCTTCCAATTCGTACACCTTCCCGTATTATTTGTTTGCAAGGGCTACCCTCACCTTGTGGTACAAATAAGTGAGCCTCATCCACAACCGCCACATAAGGTGGAATATGACCTCGGATGCGTAAGTTCTGAAGTTCCCTCAAGACTGCTGTTGCTATAGATTGAAGCTGTATAGATGTTAGTTTTTTACAATTTATTGCCAGACAAGGATACATAAGTTTTCGCCAGTCAGCTACCCCCTTGCCAAATATTTTGTAATTATTGAGAGTTTCTAACCTGCGTGTGACTGTATCCACCAATCGTGGCACATCACCAGGTTTACCTGATAGTGCTGCTGCTGAATCTGGTATTTTTGCTAAAACATCATCCAACGTAAATTTTGCAATATCTCCCTTGACTAGACGAGTTTGTAATTCACTAAAAGCCCTGGTCACTACGTCACACTGAACAGAACTTTGTTTCATTGCTTCAGGAAGTAAATTTATCAATTCTGATTCAGTAAGTGATGAGATCCGAATGCTAAAATCTTCTCCTGGCTCAACCACTTTTCCACCCAATTTTTCAACTAAAGATGAATATTCATCCTGGGTATCTATAAAAACAATTGGTAAATTCATTTGGATGATTTCTTCGGCAATTACACCCATTGCATAACTCTTGCCACTGCCTGTAGTTCCACCTATAAAAAAGTGTCGCTGAATCGCCTCACGTTTTAGAATTATTTCTGTTTTTGTGCCACTTACTGTTTCACCAATGTACAAACCCTTAGATTGATCTGTCTCCATACCCAAAACACGGACTGTTTCATTGCTATCAGCAATAAATACTTCTGCCCCCGAATTTGGTAAATTCTGTGGCGCTCTGATCTCTGTCTCTATAATCTCCTCAATCAAGTCAGCTTCGGCAAGGCGAAATATCCTTGTGCTATCTTCCTCTTTAGGATAATTTCGCGGCAGCCCCATGCTCTCAGTAACGTTGATGCTTTCTGCGCTTTCATTAGAGTTGCTTTCATAAGCACTACGAATTCGACCATAAAGCATGGTCTTTTCTGTTCTTGATACAGGAATCCGAACAAGCATACCAGGCTTTACATCTTGTCCTGCTTTCAATTTGATTCGCACAGTTTCAAAAGTTGGGGTATCGCGATCAGAAATAACTGTGCCGATAGGGAGAGTATTAACGATCATTTTTAAACACCTCTATTCAGATTGAGATTTGATTATTCTCTATAAATTTCTACACCAAGTTGTTGGAGCATTCGCCTAGCCGCGCTCGAATGAAAATCACTGACAGGCAATCCTGTTAAGAGGCTCACCACCCACTTCGGCGATACTCGCCGATCGCCAACTAGCACGTACCATGACTGGTAGCTAGCGGGGTTACCCTTGCCTTCTGCTAACGCCTGACGCGCCACATCAAGCACTTGTGCTGGTGTCATCGCCACCTCAATTCTTTTGAGGCAAGCTTTTCCTTGTAAGGCGATCGCCTGTCCAATGGCTAGTTCCGGGGGCTTCCCGTACAGCCAATCATGCAAGGTTGCCAGCTTTTTACCCAAAGAGCCTGTAGCAATTCGCACAGATAATCCTGATTTGATTAGTATATCGTATTTATCCAGTGCGAGGAAATAATCTCGACCCAGACAAAGGCAAAGTTTTTGGTATGACTTGACGTTGAGGATTTCTTCAAATTTAGCAATGACCTCTGGTTGCAATTGCCGCGAGTGCGTTTTTGTCATTCGTCGATCATAATCTGGAATTAGATATTCACTAGATATCAATCCAAACTTAGCTGACAAAATATATATATCCAATGGTGCTGCTGGTTGCTTCCGTAGAAAGCGACGCAGCAACCGGAAAACAGGCCCATCGTACCGCTCAATAGCAGGTAGCAAATCTGCATCCGAACGTTTACGCTGGGAGCAAGCTACAATTAGCAGATTTCCATGCTCAAAATTCACAGTTTTACACTAAATCTCCATAATCTTCTAAGATGACATCATTGTGGTCGAGCCAGCACCATTTGAGCGATCGGCAAAAATTTCTGGCTAGAATACAAACAACATAGGTTAACTTGCCATGATTGTCTTAGAGCAAGAAGTCCCCCTCTCAAGAAAGATACCACAGGGGCTATTCGGATCGGAAAAACACTCTCCCTAAACTTACCTAAAATGCCTACTAGAGAAGAAATCCTGCAAAACTTTGACCCCAACGCTCTTGGTGTCGATAACGGTAACCTGTTAGGACTACCATTCGATTACGAATCTGCCAATATCATTGTGTTTGGCATTCCCTGGGAAGTAACTGTTTCCTACGGCGCAGGTACAGCCGCAGGTCCTGCGAGAGTTCTAGAAGCATCTCGCCAACTTGATATCTATGACTTCGATAATTCTGATGGTTGGAAACAAGGCATTTTCATGGTTGAAATTCCCGCCCATATTCAGCAGAAAAATGAAATATTGAGACAGGAAGCTACCAGAATTATCGAGTATATGGAAGAAGGCGGCTGTGTCGAAGAAAATCCAGAACTATCTGAAGTTCTGGAAACCGTAAACAGAGAGTGTCAAGCCGTCAATCAATGGCTATTTGATATGGCTCAAGCTGCTATAAACCAAGGTAAAAAAGTGGCCGTCATTGGCGGCGATCACAGTGTACCCCTGGGATCTATCCAGGCATTAGCACAACACTATCCTGACTTTGGAATTTTGCATATCGACGCTCATGCAGACTTGCGCGACGCATACGAGGGTTTCCAATTCTCTCATGCCTCGATTATGTTTAATGCGCTGCAATTACCCCAAATCTCCAAGTTAGTTCAAGTGGGAATTCGCGATATCTGCCAGGATGAAATCAACACGATCGATCAGTCAAAAGGACGAATTTCTGCATATTACGATCCGATATTGAAACAAAAGCTTTATGCTGGCGTTCCTTGGATCGAACTTTGCAAAAAGATGGTGGCAGAACTGCCCCAGCAAGTTTATATCAGTTTTGATGTCGATGGACTAGATCCCAAACTGTGTCCGAATACAGGAACGCCTGTCCCTGGAGGTCTGGAACTAGAGCAAGCCTTTTGCTTGTTCCGGGAAGTTGTGGATAGTGGAAGACAGATTATTGGCTTTGATGTCAACGAAGTTGGTAATGATGAGTGGGATGCAAACGTTGGAGCGAGAGCCGTTTATAAGCTGTGCAATCTAATGGATTTATCGCAACATAAATTTTCAAATGTTTCCTCTTAAAACCGATCCGAAAAACCCAATTTTACTTGCATACCCCACTATAAATCCAGATATTCATCTGTGTTCATCTGTGGTTAAAAAAAATATCCACCCACCCAGGGTCATCGAGAAACCGGGTTTCTTTTGGCTGATATCATATCCGATAACATTGGTTGCCTAAAAAATTCGCCTTCTCATATCTGCGTGCATCTGCGTGCATCCCTCTTCATCTGCGGTAAAAAATTAACCTACGATGAAAACAGACAATTCTCTTACATAAACGATGAAACCGCTGTAATATGACTGGGATTTTTCAAATAAGCTCAAAGTCATGAGAGACTAGAGTTTCGATAACCAATTGATAACCAATTTGCGATCTAAACTTTCTAGAGATTAAGACAGATGAAAGCGCACCAGACGCAGGAGCAAGAGGTTTGTCCGAGCATCGATCCAGGAGACTTGTCATGGCCTTTTTGGCCTGCTGTACCGCTCTACCCATACGGCAGGCGGCGAACACTTTGCCATGAGGTGGTTAAAGACAAAATCTGGACTTTTGACCAGTTGCAGGGCATCCTTTATGTGGTTGCGCCGATTCGCATGACCGTGGTTAAGTTGGAAGAAGGCGGTCTTTTCGTCTATGCGCCAGTCGCTCCGACACCAGAATGTGTAAGGCTTGTCAAGGAGTTGGAGGCAATGCACGGCGATGTTAAGTACATTATCCTGCCAACTGTTTCAGGTATCGAACATAAGGTTTTCGTTGGCCCTTTTGCCAGACGCTTTCCTCTCGCGCAGGTTTTTGTCGCGCCTTCCCAGTGGAGTTTCCCGTTAAACTTGCCTCTTAGCTGGCTGGGTTTGCCTGCGAAACGCACTCAGATACTGCCATCCGACAGTAGTTTAGCGCCTTTTGCCGATCGCTTTGATTACGCGATGCTGGGGCCGATCGATCTGGGACTGGGGCCGTTTGAGGAAGTAGCTTTTTTCGATAAGCTGACGCGCACGCTGCTGGTGACAGACTCGGTGGTTTCCGTGCCAGAGGAACCGCCTGCTATAGTTCAACTTGACCCCTACCCCTTGCTGTTCCACGCCAAGGATGATGCGTTTGACGTGGTTGAGGACAGCGAGGCGACGCGCCACAAAGGATGGCAGCGCATTTCGCTGTTTGCTTTTTACTTCCGACCCAGCGCACTGGAAGTGGTGGAAATGGGGCAATCTTTTCGCGATGCTCTCAAAGGGCCCGATCGCTCTAGGAAGGCGTATTTCGGTTGGTTTCCGTTCAAATGGAAAAATGAGTGGAAACAGTCGTTCGATGCACTGCGCGGGGGCGGACGCTTGTTTGTAGCACCAATTTTGCAGACGCTCATTCTCAACCGAGCGCCCAAGCAAGCGATCGACTGGGCTAACAAGGTAGCGAGTTGGGATTTCGATCGAATTATTCCCTGTCATTTTGACTCGCCTATCTTCGCAAATCAGCGTCAGTTTCGACAGGCGTTCGCCTTCCTTGAGAAAAACCCTTCTGTAGCTGATGGTTTGTTCGGAAATAGCACTCAGTTTCTGCCGCAGTCAGACTTTAAATTGCTAAAGGAACTGGAAGTTATCCTCAACAAAATGGGCGTCACACCGCCAGCAAAGGAAAAAGTGTAGAAAAGTCAAAAATTATATTAGATCCGATAGCATCAGTTGCCTAAAAAATTCATGTTCTTATTCTTATCTGCGTTCATCTGCGTGCATCCCTCTTCATCTGCGGTAAAAATTTAACCAACGATGACAACAGACAATTTCTGGAACTCGCTCATGTACTAACGAAGTCAAAACTCAAAACTATTTATCACTGCTTAAGGATTTGAGGTGACGCTTCATATCAAGCAATTGATTTTTGAGAACTGGATACTTAGTACTTGGTAGAAGTGGATCGTTTTTTCTAGTCACGACTGCTTCAATGGGCAGAACGCGAAAATTCAATTTATTATTAAGTGTATAATTATGAGTCCAGGTAGGAATCGCTTCGACATTGGTAATTTCGATAGTTTTTTCGGGAAAGCGTTTGCGAATATTCACTGAAAAGATTACCCCAAGATCTTTGTAAGAACCAATCTGATAAGCGATAAAATTTCCCATTGAATAAATGACAACTCCGGTTCTAGGTTTACCGTCTTTCCCGCGTAACTTTAATATTTGGTAAGGTTGCACAACATGGGGATGACAGCCGAGAATAATATCAGCACCTGATTCAATCAACTTTTTGACCAGTTGTTTTTGTCCGGCGTTAGGTTGACGGTGATACTCATCGCCAAAATGAAGGGAAATGGTGACCGCATCGGCTCCTTGTTTCTTCGCTCTAGCAATATCTTTGATGATTTTATTTTCATCAATCAGCGAGACAAGATAGTTTTTACCTTTGGGAATAGGAATGCCATTCGTGCCAAAAGTATAAGCCATAACCGCCATCGAAATGTCGTTTTTCTTGACGATCAAAATCTTCTCTGCTTCCTTGGAGGAAGTCGCGGTGCCGACTGAAGGCAATCCACGCGATCGAATATTCTTAATCGTATTAATTATTCCCTTTTCACCTTTGTCTAAAGCATGATTATTGGCATTTGTCAATATATTAAAGCCAGCGCCTTTGGCCGCATCGACTATTTGTGCTGGAGCATTAAAAATAGGATATTCTGAATAACCCAATTCTGGGCCTGCTACAGGTATCTCTAGATTTGCGATCGCCCAATCGCCAGTGGAGATTATAGGCTTGACTTCCTTGAAAAAATTGTCAAAGTTATAGGTTTTCTTTTGCGGATTGTAACCGGAGCGAGTGAGCGCCATGTGCATCAGAATGTCGCCAACAGCAATTAATTTCGCTTCTTTTGTATAAGCTTTTGGCTTTTGAGGCGCTTCTGGTTGTTCGGTGACTCCAGTTTTTGCGCTGAGAGTACTGTCAGGATTAATTTTTCGATCGCAGCCAGAAATCAACAGAATAAAAATTATCAGTAGTGGTGTGAATCTCATTGTTGGCTGTAGTTGGGAGTTAGGTTGGCGCTGGAATTACTGCGGCATCTTAAATTTTACCGCGAAGGCGATCGCGCAGCGCAATCCCTGTTCTGCCTATTTCTGACAATAAAAGTGGGCTTTTAGCCCACCCTACGCCAGACTACAGCACTTTAGACTCAAGCCGCTTGATTTGACTGATTCGGAGTAGAAGGCAAATTCAACGACAGCATTACTCGTGAAATGCCACTGAACAGAACGCTAGCACCAATCAGAGTCCCGATCGCCCAAGGTGCATCGAAAGGCCACTGGAACCAAATCATTGCACCCAATACCAGGGTGATAATGCCATTAATTAACACCCATGTCCAATTCGGTTGTGGACGTAACTGGAATGCCAGGATTAACTCGAAGGTGCCTTCCGCCAGCAAAAAAGTTCCCAGCAACAGGGTCAGCGTGAGGACTCCCGTTAAAGGATTAAAAAACAGCATCAGACCCGTTGCAATGTAGAGGACACTCAACAAAAGCTTCCAGATGAAGCCTCCATTATCGCGGCTTTGAAATGCGTAAACCAGTTTGGCAGCTCCAGCAGAGACAAGGATCAGCGCGACCCAAGTTTCAATAACGATTGTCGAGACAGCAGGTAGAGCGATCGCCACAATACCCAAAACAATCAGGAGAATACCCATCCACAGCGATCCATTAACACCCTTGTTAATGTCACCAGAAACATTGCTTGTCATATAAGTTTTTTCCCATTGCTTGAGCAACTCTACTATCAGCCTAGAGAATCTCTTCAGAACTGGGTAGAATCTTAAGGTAGACTTTGCCCGACCAAGCTATATCCATTGAGAGATATTCAGTAGGTAAGCATAATTAAACGTAAAACTGCCGCGCCCTTAGAAACCGGGTTTCTCCAAGAAACCCGGTTTCTGAGTGTTCAAGTCATTGGCAAATTTTAAATTGAAGAATTGCAGATTTCCAATTTATTTTGAATTGACATTAAAACCGTTTAAATTCAAATTCAAAATCCAAAACTGGTTGTCTCAATCATTTAACCCAGACCCATACCTAGATTTTCTGCCCGAATGAATCGCGCATCCGCGCCGAGCGGCGAACGCCCCTACAAACGCCAAATATCCTTAACCGAGCAGTATTAAGGTATAGCTTACCTTCAGTTATACTATATTATTTGCAGAAGGCGCAAGAAGCGGAAGGCAAAAGGAGAATGGAGTAGCTGCTTATATTTCATCTCTTGTTGTTGAATTTATTGGATGTTATAGCGACGATAAAGAGCTTGTAGCTTTTGATTGAAGCGATCGCGCACTGACTCCGGCGCTACAATTACACAATCTTCCCCATACCGTAAGATTTCTCGGAAAAACCAAAAAGTGCTGGATACGCGCCGAACTACTTGCCGTACTTGTGGAAATTCTGGCAACTGTTCATTAGTAATATCTTCAGTATTTTTGGTTTTATAGCCTAAAGCCAAGCCTCGAAATAGGTGCATTTCCACTGGAATATAGTCTAGACTATCGCGCCATTCTCCTTTAATGGGTGCGATCGCTGCTTCTGGGATACGGTCTAGGCGCAGGCTCCAATTATGCTTCAATTCTTCTAAATCCTGATTGCCTTCACTTTCCTCACACCAGCAATCTAAGTATTGACGGTCTTCATGGCGAGTAATGATGGCGTGGTAGATGTGAAAATGCCAAACCCTTTCAGCCGCGTCTTCGTAAGTTAACTGAAATGGTTGTTGGCGGTGAATATAACGTTCTATTTCGATTCGCCAAGCTGGGGGAGGGTTTTCGATAAATCGTTCTATTTCTCGCTGTAAGGGGATTGATAGTTCGCTGCGTTCTAAGAGCAAGTTGGCAATATCTAAAGCTGCTTGGATATTTCCAGCATCGATGAGAGCATCCATAGCTTGCTTGAGTGCTTGCAAGCGCGGTTCTTTCCAGTCGATGTTGGGGGCGATCAGGAGTTGGCGACGGGCGATCGCTTCTACCAGTTTGGAGATGTTCGGGCGATCGCCCCACATCATGCCGAGTTCGCGGGCGATCGCTTCTAGTTGGGCTTTGTCGCGATCGGAGATAGACAGGGTGATGGACTGACCTTTTCGACTCATCTAATTTATACGGACACTTTTGTACTTATACTTCTTGCCAATCTCTATTTTGAGTGCCAATATGGTGAATAACAACAAGTTACGGACACTGTTTAAGGATATGTCCGATTATCGCATTACTCTCAAACCCGTTTACTCTTGTCCTGCGTCCGAAGTGCCAGAAGGCGTCAAACTACCGGAAGTTTGGCAGCATATCTCAAAGCAATGACGGGGCGTAACTACACGCTGGCAATGTACTCCACTAAGGAATACCCCACTTCCAACCACTCGTAAACTAAAGACATACTAGGGAGAAGTACCAATGGCTAATGATGACCTGCTATCCCGCATCTCGATCGATCCAAATATCTGCTTTGGCAAGCCTTGCATTCGCGGACATCGCATTTGGGTGTCTTTGATTCTGGATTATTTAGCAGGTGGAATGACAATCGACGAGATTCTAGAGGCGTATCCCAGCATTGAGCGAGAGGATGTGCTGGCTTGCATCGCCTATGGTGCTGAGATGGCGCGAGGCGGATGGATGGAAATTCCTCTAAATCGAGCGAAAGAAACAATATGAATATCAAACTAGATGAAAACGTTGACTTGCGGATCGTCTCGCGTTTGCAAGTTGCAGGTCATGACGTGGCAACTGTGCCAGGACAGGGATTGAGTTCTGCTCCAGACACAGAGGTGATTGAGGTTTGTAGAACAGAGGGGCGATGCCTGGTGACAGCAGATCGAGGCTTTAGCAATCGCGCTCGGTTCAACCCAGCTAATTATGCAGGTATTGTAGTTATTCGCCTACCCGATCGCGCCTCATTTGCAGATTGGTGTGAGGCGATCGATACCTTGATTGCAGGTTTAGAGCAAAGGGATGCGATCGGCAAACTCTGGGTTATCCAAAATAACAGGATTCAGGAATATCAACCAATTGAGCCAGAGGAAGAAAAGGATGAATGACGAGCAACCGTCTCAAGCTTACGGACTGAGCGATCGCTTACGCCTCGGCTATCGCCTACGCACTGTTCGCCCTTACTAAATGGGAGGAAAGTAAAATGCTAAAACGCCAACGACTACTGAACCGCGAACCGGAAGGTTTAGACGATCTGTACTTTAAGGAGATTCGCCCCAAACTATACGAGTTACACGCAAAGCATGGACAGTATGGGACGCGCAAAGGGCGAACTCTAGCCGAACACCTCGACTCAGCCTGTCAGTTTGTTCTCACTGTCAGCAAACTTGCTGGAGTTCCTGAAGAGAAACGTGGTTCCATCCTGGCTGCAACTGCTGTTCACGATTTGAACAAGTTGGATAAAGATGAGCGCAAGGTCAAAACTTTGGCACGCGATCGCAACTTTTTGCGAGAACAACTCGATCGATCGGGAGTAGGCGAACTGGTCAAAACGGATGAAGAACTCGAACTCGTTCGTCGCTTAATTGAAAGTCACTCCGGTCATAACAATACGGATGGGATGCGTTTTGTCGCAGAAGATCCCCAAATTAAAGACCAGATAAAACGATGGTCGGCGATGCTCATCGGTGGCGATTTATTCGATCTTGGTATTCCAGAAGAAACTCGCATTCGCAAAGTTGAAACTGAGTTAACAGTTGCATTCCGTCGCTCTAGTCGGCTGTTTAAGGTTACGCTATCTGAAGATCGGAGTTATCTGACTTCCTTGTTGCTATCTGCTTGTGAAGAGGTTTTACACAAACATAAATTGCACACTCTTGCAATTGAACCCGACGGGCAAATTTTTGAAGGCGAAGCTTTTCCTATAGAAGATTTGACGGTTGAGATTGCAAGACAATGGCAGAAAAAGATCGATCGCGTTTTCAGTGGTAACGTTGAACAACTTGTCAAAGCTACCAAGGATGGAATTAAAGTCGATCCGCAAGCCATTCAACAGAACCCAGAAGCTACACTTGACCAAGTTATCACCGAACTTGCCAAAAAATTTAGTGGCTATAAAGCTGATAAGGTTACAAAAGATATTGAAAAATACGGTAATGATGCCGGAAAAGAAGCTGTTGCAGTTGCTCAAACAATTGCTTTAACTCCTGTTGCGACTGCTGATGAGTTTGCATTTTCGGAGGGAATGAAAGCTGCTTATCTCAGTTATCGAGCGGCTGAACTAAGCCCCAAAGATGCGTGGGATCGAATTGCCACTCATATCGGACTTTCCCCCGAACAGCGTACAGCCTTAGAACCTTTCAACGCTCAATATGGGCGTAGTCTGTTTGCTGCTAAAGCAGTAACAGGTGGAATGGATAGCATTCGTGCAGCATTGCAAGACTCATTTCAACTTCGACAAGTAGAAGATACTGATGTTTCAGAAGAACTAATTTCAGCAGTAAGACGACTTCTAAACTTTTCTAGAGCAACTGATTGGAAAAGATTTGCAGAATTGACAGCATATATTGAGGCGAACCCGCGTCAACGTTGTTCTTTAGGTGCTATGTCTGCTGGAGTAGACGAATTAATTTCTAACAAAATGCCACCCGGAACGAAGGTACAAGCCTTTTCAAATCGTCTTCCTGGGGGTATGAGTGCTGAACCCAAACGGCGAGCAGATACCCTTGCTTCTCTGGCTTACCAGTTAATTACTGTGGGGGCTAATTTCCCAAAGGCGAGTAAGCAAGACCCACTGTATTTACATTTTGCTCTACCGCGAGGCTCGAACCGCGAACTACAAGCGATTTGGCGCAAGTGGCTTCACGATACGGCAGCAACGAATGCAGAAGGAGGAACAGTCACGATTGACGAATTGCAGTTGTATCGAGATAACATTATCGCCTTCAAATCTAATAAGGTGGTTGGATTTGCACTGCCAAAACGCGCAGATTTTATCCATTGCACTGTTACGATTCCCATTGTTTGGGGCGATGTAAATAGTTCAGTTGCCTTGCTTAAGTCACTACGTTTAGCATTAGAACTTGCGCTTGCACCTGATTTTGGTTTTCCATTTATTCTCAGTGCCAATCTGGAAGTCGAGCCTAAGTGGGATGTGTTCAGCAGAGTAGAAGGCATTCCTTCTGCACTACAGCCTCTACTTGGATCAGGTAGCTATCAGCGAGAAGGGCATTTATCTCAAAAAGAAAGACAATCTACGCTGCTTGCCGAGCAAATATTAGAGCGATTGCAATGTATAGGAAAGTTGGCTGTTAGCGTTGCTAGTCTTCAGAAAAAAGATGATTGTCTTTATGATTTGGCACGGGCAGCACAACGACCGCTTGATATATATCACGTCTTGCTGAGATGGATTTTACGCGAACAAGACGATCCTAATTTGGAGGCTATTTGGAATCGGATTTCCGAACCTTTAACTACATTATTGAGGAGTTTTATGTCAGAAGAACACGAATTGATTAAGAAATATATGTTGCAAGCTGCAAAGCTAGCAGCCCAGTACAACATACGGGGAAGTTCTTATAAGCGCACAGCCAAAACTGAACCATTCTCTGCATTTTTACAAGCTGTTCGCTCTCGTAAACCTCATATGTCTTGGGATGTGGTGTTTGCTGCCCTTACTCAAGAATACAGAGTTCGCTTGGCAAGGATTATCAAGCAGCCTCAAATTAGTCAACAACGTGAAGAACAAGTAAAGCAGTATTACCAAGTTTTGAAACTACTTTTTCAGGAGGTTTATCAAGAACGAGCTAGTCGTCTAGTTGAAGATCGTAAAACTCTAGAAGCGGCTTACCTATTCTTTTTTGAGGAAGCCCGAAAAGAACTTAAAGAGCAAGCTAAAGCAGATATTGAAACTGAACAGGAGTAATCATCATGTCGATTGAAAAACTGCAACCATTCCTCGCACCCAGTTACGAAAACTTTCCCAAAGGACGCACGATTGGTGTAGTTGTCTTGCGAACTACGCAATCAGAAACTATCTTCCGCACGGAAGGGACGGGAGAACCGATGTGTAGCGAATATGTACAAGCTGGAGTTCAGAATACTGAGTCAATTTCTCGCTTGGTGATGACCAAACGCAAGCAAGTTGCACCTGAACGGCGGAAAGGACGGGAATTTTTGCGATCGCACGAACTACTCTATACAGCACCAAAAAGTGATTCGATTTGCGCTCTCAATACCAATGCTCCCTGTGAAATGTGTATTGACTGTTTCCTCTACGGTTTTGCAGCAGGGGGAGAAGGCGCACAAAAAAGTCGAGTATGGACAGAAGATGCTTTTAGTGTATTGCCTTCAACTGAACTGATTGGCGATCGCACCATCAACGCTATCTTTGAAACTGGGACAATGCGAGATGAAAAAGGTAACGCATCAACTGCACTCAACACCAGCGAATATATTAAACCTGGCGTTCATTTCCTCGATATTGTCACCCTCAAAGACGTGACGGCTGACGAGTTGCGCTATGCCCTCGGTAATATTCTGCTGACAAGTCGCTATGGAGCGGTTTCGAGCCGTGTCGGTCGCATGGAAAACCAGATTCTCGGCATCTTTGGAGGCATTGCTGAACTGCCAAGTTCTCTCGAACTGGTGCAAGGGGTTTACGACAAATTGGCTGCTGATGGAAAAGCTCTTGAACATCCTTTTAAAACAGAACCATTAATTGCAGCAGCCAAATCTGTTATTGCTACCTGGACAAACAAACGAGGAATTTCTATGCAACTGTCTGCTGATGAACTTGATGCCCTAATTGCAGATGTCGATCGCAATTGGTCGTTGAACGAACAGGAAACATTCCTCAAACGTCTTGATCGGTCCTACGCATCGCTTCGCAAGGTGAAAAGCGAAGGGAAGAAAAAAGGGCGAGATCAACAGCAGGAGGAGTAAGTTATGCCACAATTAGAGCTTTTGCTGGCTGAATCTGACTCTAAACTACCATTTCAAACTGCTCGTTTAGTCGAGTTGTGGTGTGCCGAACCTGTCTTCTTTGCTTCGCGGGAATTGTCGGATACGTACTACACCGAAGGAACAATTGGAAACTATGCCTTAGCTTATGCACTGGGATGGGCGCGATCGCCTTATCGCCTCACCGGACAAGATACTGGACGACCCAGATATCTGGAAGATTTAACCCCGCTAGCAGAACAATGTTACATCCTTCCGGCTTGGCATATTGAAGGCAATGCTTCATTTCGATTTGAGCGTTTTAATGCTTTGTCTGATTCTTACTGGTATGCCATGACGAATAACCGTGTCGCAACAGCACGGGAAGATTTACCACTCAAACGCACTGGAAAAAAGCCTAATACCTTTCGTCCGAGTAACTTTCCTCAAACTGGACGTTTGCGGATGATCGAACGGGGTAATCGATTTCAAACATTGGTATTTGGCGATCGCGAAGTTCCCGAATACATCCGCGTCGGCAAATTTACCAGCAAAGTGCGCGTCGATCTATTGCGGAAACTGACAATAACTCCACTTCCACAAGGCGAGTATCGCTGTAATGCCTATCTCAGCGCAGCCGATATTCCTAGCAGCCTTGAACTACTGGCTTTTGATTTAATTTCCATGCCTCCCGTCTCCCTGCTGAAAAACCTGCGATTTCGTGGAGCTGCTTGGCAGGTTGGCGATTTTATCCTACCCGCGAATCTAAAATTTTGTGGTGGACGCAACAATGAGTAATCTTAAAATCAATCTCGAACCCCGTAGTATTGCTGCCTGTCCCAATCCTGAACTTCCTCCAGATCTAAAACAGGCATTCAAGAATCAAACACTTCAGCACCAAGTCGATGTCTATCAAGCAGCAGCAACAAACGATATCATCCTTGATCTCGCACCAACAGGAACAGGAAAAACTAAAGCTGGGTTGAGTGTGGTGCATCATAACTGCGATCGCAATGCAATTTACATCGCACCAACCAACGCACTAATCGAACAACAAACCGAAGCCGCAGAAAAATTTGTGCGTGATACAGGTTTACCTCATATCGTCAAAGCTGCATCTGCAAAGGATATTAAAATGTGGCGAGACGATCTAGTTGGCAAACGTTCTGGTGAAAAGCTTTACAATGTTTTGCGCGAACCTGCAACAATCTTTCCTGAATGTGGCGGTGGTAGACCACTTCTACTCGTTACCAATCCAGATATTTTCTACTACGCGACTTTCTTTGCTTATAACAAGCTCGATCGTGGCAACATCGCTGCCGAATTCTACAATAGCTTTTCAACGGTCATCTTCGATGAGTTTCATCTTTACGATGCTAAGCAGCTTGTTAGCTTACTCTTTTATCTTGCCCTTTCAAAGGTTTTCAATTACTTTCAGTACAAACGCAAAGTTGTTCTCCTAACAGCAACACCAGAACCAGCCTGCGAAGCCGCTCTAAAAACTCTTGAACAATCTGGAGTTAGGATTGCTCGCATTGATGGAGAATCACAAACCGCTCATCTCATTCCTTCTCAAACGGCTGTAAGTTTGGAAATTCGTAAGCAACTAGAGAAGCAACCGCTGATTGCAGAAATCTCGAATGAGGTTATCAAACGTCTCAACGATTATCCTGACCAAAATGGTGCCGTTATTCTCGATGCAAAGGATACATTAAACCGAATTGCAACCGATCTTCGAGAACGAGGCTACGCCAACTTTTGTGGCCGCATTACAGGTGATACCAAAAACGAGCAGCGACAAAAGGCAGCACAGAAGCAAGTCATTCTCGCCACCAGCACTGTAGATGTTGGGTTCAACTTCGATCGGGAAGTCGATCCAGCTCGACAAAACCTTGACTGGCTGATTTTCTCAACACGCGATCGCTTTTCCTTCTGGCAGCGTATTGGTCGAGTTGGAAGGGTTTTGGGTAAGAAGCAAACCGATATCCCCTCAGAAGCGATCGCCTATTTACCAGAACAAGCTTGGGAACAAGGAATTGAGAATTTAGACTGTTCTGGTGGACGTGAAGCCCTCAAGCAAATGTTAGAAAGTCTAGACTGCTTGAAGCGTCCGTTTTTGGAGATTTACTGGCGATCGGAAGCATTTCTAGAAATTGCAAGACCTTTGGTCGAACTTGAAATTTCTCTAGAAAAACTTCCTGAAGAGTCTTTAGTTACTCAACTCTATCAAACATTGCAAGCTGTATTGGGTGGCAAACGAGAATGGCACTTTTATCGCGAGCGCATTAAATTATTAAAAGGTGCAGAGAATATTTCCAGTCAACCTGTTCAAAAGATTCAGAAAGAATGGAAGTACATTAAAGGCGGGCAAAGTTTTGTGATGAGTTATCTCAGAGCATATTGTCCTGAAGATTTTGAGGATATCAAATCTAAACGGGCATCAATCGAAGATGTAGAGCTAAAAATTCAGAAAGATCGACAGCTTGCAGAAAATCTAAAAGAGTACGCCAAAATCATTAAGGAAAGCTATGCTCCTTTATTTCGGTTTCGAGACAGCTTGTTTGAAAATGTGACTATTTACGATCCAGATAATCTGCTTTTGGATGAAGTAGGAGAAACTAACCTCGATCCGATTCATCTTCTACGCTTCTATGAATTTGAGAGTGATAGCGATCGCCTTGAAATTACATCACGGGCTGAGGAACCTTATAGTTTAGCATTTTCTTTACAAGTTGATGACTTAGAAGAATTCAAGAACATTTACTTGTGTAAGCTTTTTGCATTTGAAAATTGTACCATTAAGCGAATGCTTGGAGATGTTGTAAGACCAACGCCCTTGATTAAGGAAATTGAGAAGCAACTTATTCCAGGAGTGATTGTTTCTGAAACTGCGAAAAATCGTTGGGCGATCGTGCGGTTGAAAAAACAGGGACTTGATTGTTACCCGATTTCCGTCTCCTCCTACGATTATCCCTCACCTAAGCAGTACACATTTTTTCCAAGTTTGTCTGGTATTTTAGCGATAGCCTCTGCTGGCGTTGCACTTAAATGTCCTGATGATGAAGAGTTTTGGGTAGTTTAAAATATGCCTCACAGTCTTGTCCTCAATCTTCTCCCGCAGTCGCCCATTCCATCGGGTTATCTGACGGGAAAGCACCTCCACGCACTGTTTTTGACTCTGGTGAGTTCGGTGGATAGAGAGTTGGGCGATCGCCTTCACGAACAAAAAACGGAGAAAGCTTTCGCTCTCAGTCCCCTTCAGGTTAGAAATAATTCTCATCGCGATCACCTCTTGCAATGGGAATACAGACAGCCTATAGCGGCTCACACCCCTTGCTGGTGGCGCGTTTCGCTGTTAGATGATTCCCTGTTCGCACATCTGACTTCTTTGTGGTTGAATATCAATCCTCAGCATCCGTGGCATTTGGGATCGGCTGATTTGCAAATTACGAGTATCTTGGGTACGCCTCAATCTACTCAACCTTGGGCAAATTTTTCTACTTATGCTCAAGTTTATGAGGAAGCTTCTGATTCGGAACGCCAGATTGATTTTTCTTTTTGTACTCCTACTGCTTTTCGGCAAAGCAATTTTGACTGCGCTTTGCCTAGTCGCGATAGCGTTTTTGGAAGTTTGCTGCGGCGGTGGAATCAGTACAGCGGTATCCCGTTTGAAGAAACTTTATTGGAGCCGATTTTTCCGAGTTTTTTCAATATTCGTACTGAATTTGTGGCGGATTCCAGAAGTAAGTTTATCGGCTGTGTTGGGGTGATGAGTTTTCGGATTTTGGGTGATGTTGACGCTATTGCGATTAAGCAAATTAATGCTTTGGCTGACTTTGCGATGTACAGCGGGGTTGGGCGCAAGACGCCTATGGGTATGGGGATGATCCGACGACATTCTACTAAGGTTTCAAGGCACTGATCTATGAATGAGATTGATTACGTTCCTATTGGGGCATTGAATCACTATGCGTACTGTTCGCATCGCTGCTGGCGAATGTTTTGCGCTGGGGAGTTTAGCGAGAATCAGTATACGATTGAAGGGACGAGTTTGCACGATCGCGTACATACTCTCTCGGAAAATCACCGAGAAGAAACTTGGCAAGTTCGCGCTATTTGGCTGAAATCGGAGCAATACAAATTGATTGGAAAATCGGATTTGATTGAATCGGAATCGGGACAGTTATATCCGGTGGAATACAAGCGAGGGCGTAAGGGTGAGTGGGATAATGATGAGTTGCAAGTGGCGGCGCAAGCTTTGTGTTTGGAGGAGATGACGGGGAAAAATGTTACCACTGGCTATATTTATTATGCTCAATCTCATCAGCGTCAACTTGTGGAGATTTCCGATCGGTTACGAGAGCAGGTTGTTGCGACTATTTCGGCTGTGACAATTCTACTACAAACTGGATCTAGACCACCAGCAATTTATTCGCAACGTTGTAAAGGTTGCAGTCTTTTTTCTCAATGTTTGCCTCAAGTTGCTGTCAAGGTAAGTCGCTATTGCGAAGATAGCTGATCTCATGTCCGGTAGCATCGTAAGAGTGATATCGTCAAATTGTCTGTTTTCATCGTAGGTTAATCTTTTACCGCAGATGAAGAGGGATGCACGCAGATGCACGCAGATATAAGAAGTCGAATTTTTTAGGCGATCGATGTTATCTGGCATGAGATAAATTCGATTTTAGAGCAGTTAGATAAATTGCCAGAATTTAAGAAGGTGAGGAAATCAACATGGGAACGGTTTATATCACGACTGAAGATGCTTTTGTGGGGAAAAGTGATGAATGTTTGTTGGTGAAGGCGAAGAATGAAAAGATTTTGGATGTGCCTTTAATTAAGGTTGATGGGATTGTGGTTTTGGGTAGGGCTACGGTGTCGCCTGCGGTGGTGAATGAGTTGTTGCAACGGCATATTCCGTTGAGTTTTTTGACTGAGACTGGACGTTATTTGGGACGTTTGGAGCCGGAAATGAGTAAAAATATTTTTGTGCGAAAGGCGCAGTGGGATGCTGCTGGGGAATCTCCTCAAGCTATTCATTTGGTGAAAGGTTTTGTACGTGGGAAGTTGAAGAATTATCGGATGATGTTGTTGCGACAGGGGCGGAAGTATTCGGAACTGGATTTGGATGGGGCGATTTCTCGGATTGAAAACAGTATTGGCCCGATCGAGGAAACTAATAAGATCGATTCTTTGCGCGGTTTGGAGGGTTCTGGGAGTGCTGGTTATTTCGGTGCTTTTAATCAGTTGATTCGGGTGGAAGGGTTTAGTTTTAATGGTAGAAACCGCCGTCCTCCTACGGATTCGGTTAATGCGCTGCTGAGTTTTGGTTATTCTTTGCTGCGTCACGATATCCAAAGTGCGGTTAATTTGGTGGGGTTCGATCCTTATTTGGGATATCTTCATTGTCAACATTACGGTCGTCCTAGTTTGGCGTTGGATTTGATGGAGGAGTTTCGTCCGTTGGTGGTTGATGCTTTTGTTTTGGGTGCGATTAATTTGCGAAAGGTTAGTCCGGGTGATTTTACGATGGAACCGCTTAGTAATGCGGTGTTGCTATCTGCTGAGGGACGGCGTGAGTTTCTGAAACTATATGAGGAGAAGAAGCAATCGAAGTTTAAACATCCGGTGTTGGGACGACAATGTACTTATCAGGAGGCTTTTGAGATTCAGGCGCGTTTGGTGGCGAAGTATTTGATGGGCGAGATTGAGAAGTATCCTCCTTTGGTTTTGAAATAAGATGTTTGTTGTTGTCTCTTACGATATTTCGGAGGATAGTCGTCGGACTAAGGTTCATTCTGTCCTCAAGTCTTACGGACAGTGGATGCAGTTTAGTGTGTTTGAGTGCGATTTGACGGAGACGCAATATGCTAAACTGCGATCGCGCCTAGCCAAGCTGATTAAACCTGAGTCGGACAGTATCCGCTTTTACTTTCTGTGTGCGTGCTGCCAAGGTAAGGTGGAGCGGATTGGGGGTGAAGCGGTGCGCGATGATTCGATTTTCTTTGCCTAGTTGCGACTACCAGGGGGTGTTTGGGGGGAGGGTGTCGAATTTTAGGCGGTATCCCTCCCCCAGCAAGGGTTTCAAGGTTTTGGGATGCGATCGAGGTTGTCGCAATTGCTGGAAAGCTTATGTAGACTGGTTTTTGGAGGTTTTTTCTTGGAAGGTATTGACAAGTTACCAGGCTGTAATGCTATTGTCTTAGGTGGTAGTCGCAAAAGCACCTTGAAAACTAAATACAGTAAGCGTTTTGAGGGACAGCACTGGAAATCGACTAAAATCCCTTTCAGGGATTGAAACGCTTCCTGCTCCGTTGCAGGCTTTCTTTCGGTCATTCGTCGCTGGAAATCGACTAAAATCCCTTTCAGGGATTGAAACTTTATACAGGCTGTACGCGGTTTGCTGTGCGATTCCTGGAAATCGACTAAAATCCCTTTCAGGGATTGAAACCTATATTGCTATATTACTAAGTACTTAGCAATATACTGGAAATCGACTAAAATCCCTTTCAGGGATTGAAACGTTTCCTTTTTTGACTAGAAGCATATACTTCTCCTCTGGAAATCGACTAAAATCCCTTTCAGGGATTGAAACCCACGGGGGACAAGGTGACCAGGGCGAAACCACTCCTGGAAATCGACTAAAATCCCTTTCAGGGATTGAAACAGGGGGATGCAGCGATCACTGGGTTTGCTCCACCGCTGGAAATCGACTAAAATCCCTTTCAGGGATTGAAACTACGTTGTTCAGTCCGGCACGGATGCCGGGAAATCTGGAAATCGACTAAAATCCCTTTCAGGGATTGAAACCAAATTGTGCGCGACCAAAAGGGCGTGAGGCTTGTGGAACTGGAAATCGACTAAAATCCCTTTCAGGGATTGAAACTTGAGGCGGAACCATCAACAGCGCGAGCGCAATACTGGAAATCGACTAAAATCCCTTTCAGGGATTGAAACTCAAAAATCCGCCTGTGTACATAACGCTCCTATTTGCTGGAAATCGACTAAAATCCCTTTCAGGGATTGAAACTTTCAACAAAGTTACCCCGCTTAACAAAGGAAATAAAACTGGAAATCGACTAAAATCCCTTTCAGGGATTGAAACTATAAACTGGTGGTTTTCCCGAAACTTTCCAATTGTCTGGAAATCGACTAAAATCCCTTTCAGGGATTGAAACGGGAGATTTAGATTTACCGAATGAAATTAAATACAGCTGGAAATCGACTAAAATCCCTTTCAGGGATTGAAACAGGTTTGTCAATGGGGTGACCGGAGTCCTCGGAGGGACTGGAAATCGACTAAAATCCCTTTCAGGGATTGAAACAAGAGAGGAACGGGTGGGTGAAGCACGAGTGGTTTGTAAACTGGAAATCGACTAAAATCCCTTTCAGGGATTGAAACCCAAATCCCATCCCGTCAGCCTCTGGACTCTGAACTGGAAATCGACTAAAATCCCTTTCAGGGATTGAAACGAATAGCGACCAATCCTCCTCGGCAAGTGCCGAGGCTGGAAATCGACTAAAATCCCTTTCAGGGATTGAAACTCATAACCACCTACACCCCACACTTCTGCATACCATCTGGAAATCGACTAAAATCCCTTTCAGGGATTGAAACTGACACCAGCAGCTAGGAGGCGAGTAAGCTGCAACTGGAAATCGACTAAAATCCCTTTCAGGGATTGAAACAGTGAAGGCGCTACTTGAGTACAGGCGATCGCAGCTGGAAATCGACTAAAATCCCTTTCAGGGATTGAAACAGGAGCAGAGTTAATACTGGGGTTTGACGCCGATACCTGGAAATCGACTAAAATCCCTTTCAGGGATTGAAACGAGCTAATTGATATTTTGGATTTGGCAATTAAAGCCTGGAAATCGACTAAAATCCCTTTCAGGGATTGAAACCTCGCAATGAGCATCGCTTCGGGCAGATTACTCGCCTGGAAATCGACTAAAATCCCTTTCAGGGATTGAAACAGAAACAAGTCGCCGAAGAAGCAAACCCGCACTGGGCTGGAAATCGACTAAAATCCCTTTCAGGGATTGAAACATATTCCATCTCCCACTGTTCGGGGGTGTAGCTGGAAATCGACTAAAATCCCTTTCAGGGATTGAAACTCTCAAAGCTATTTTAATAGTAAGAGAAGTCAAACCTGGAAATCGACTAAAATCCCTTTCAGGGATTGAAACAGTTGCATGAAGCTCCTCTAATTTTTTCTTGATTCCTGGAAATCGACTAAAATCCCTTTCAGGGATTGAAACAGATCCAGGAATTAATGATCCAGGAATTAATGACTGGAAATCGACTAAAATCCCTTTCAGGGATTGAAACAGTATGGCCACAATCTTCTCTTCACTTTCCCTGAGCTGGAAATCGACTAAAATCCCTTTCAGGGATTGAAACTGATTTTGCCCATCCATCTCCGGCGCATCCGCCAGCTGGAAATCGACTAAAATCCCTTTCAGGGATTGAAACCGAGCAAGGATTTGAGGCGACCTTGACAGAGAATAACTGGAAATCGACTAAAATCCCTTTCAGGGATTGAAACGGATATTTCGGGGATGCTGACTACGGCTTGCCTGCTGGAAATCGACTAAAATCCCTTTCAGGGATTGAAACGCAAATTTGGATTGTTGACGAAGCTGAAGATTTGCTGGAAATCGACTAAAATCCCTTTCAGGGATTGAAACCAGCAGCTTCAATTAGCCGCTTCTCAGCAACGGATCTGGAAATCGACTAAAATCCCTTTCAGGGATTGAAACTTCGTAAATCCTAAGTAAGCTCCAATTACCAGCCCTGGAAATCGACTAAAATCCCTTTCAGGGATTGAAACATCCTCTGCTGGTTTTTCATCCAACCTTACAGACGCTGGAAATCGACTAAAATCCCTTTCAGGGATTGAAACGTACCAGCTTTGATACAGAACAATGTCAAAGTTTACGCTGGAAATCGACTAAAATCCCTTTCAGGGATTGAAACGATTTCGACGCTGAGTTGCCACTCGAAACCTCCAACTGGAAATCGACTAAAATCCCTTTCAGGGATTGAAACTACAAGCGGCGGGATGGAACACCTATTGCCGGGAGCGCTGGAAATCGACTAAAATCCCTTTCAGGGATTGAAACTTTTCATCAACCACTAAATAACTAAGAGCCACAATGTTAAGAGAAAATATAGCAACTATTGTTAAAATTTTAGAATCTCTACCTGATTCACAACAAGAACGAATTATTGAGCATTTACGAGAATACATTGCTGATTCTCAAGATGAATGGCGGTGGAATCAATCTTTTCAGAAAACCCAAAGTAAACTGGTAGAAGCAGCTAGACAAGCAAAACAACAAATTGCTCAAGGACAAGGGCAGTCGATGGACTACGATCAATTATGAAGTCTGCTACTTTACCGTCCTTTTGGTCAGAATATCATGTTCTTCCTTGAGAAATTCGCCAAGTTGCACGAAGTTTTTTTGGTTAAATTAGAGATTAGGTAAATGTGGAATGTCAATGGATTGTAGTAAATATCAATGACCCAAACACCAAAACAACAACGACTAGACCGTATCGAACGAATACTCGACAATATGGCGACTAACCTGATTAACGAACGGGATGCGCGTTTGGCCCAGAGAGAAGACTTAGAAGAGTTCTACCAGACGGTTCGCCGGTGGGCAGAATCCACAGATAGCGCTATCAACAGGCTGGTAGAAAACGCAGAAGCAGATAGAGCTGCCATTAGGGAGATGCAGGCTGAGGTCACCCAGGTTTGGCAGTACCTGCTTTCTCAACGACCCAATGGCTCTAGCGGCGGGTAGCTAAGCAATTCATGAACCATCTAAAATCCCTTTCAGGGATGGAAACTTGAAATTATGGTAATAACTCAGTTTACTCTAGCACAAATAGTCGCCCAAGCTAGCTCTCTATCAGAACGTCTGAGGATCGAATCACTGACCCCTGATGTTACACAAGTTAACGAAGCGCAGAGGGCCGATCGCATTCTGACGCGATGGTGTGAGGTGGTAGCCCAAGGAAATTGGGAGAAGTTTCAGAAACGGTTGCTGTGGGATGGTTTGGAAGTGGCTCAAGTAAGTCGGGTTTTGCGATCGCATCCTACTATAGGCGATCGCACTTTGCCAACATGGGCAGAAACCTTAAAGCAAATTATACAAACCGCCCACTCGTTTGTCAATCACCAACCACAAAAAACAAATCAGCCATTACCCATTGATAAAAACAACCCTATACTATTTGCAGAAATTTTACTACCCGCCCTCTTAGTTGCGCGACAGAAACTATTAACTCGTCTCGGTTTTACCTCATTATCTCCAGACAATCTCCCCTTAGAACTGCTCTCGGAATCAGCCTACCTAACTCTAGAACGCAGCTTACTCGATCAACTTCTCAATCTCAGCGGCAAAACCCTCGAATATGAATTCACCCGTTATCGTCCGCTAGGGCAAACTATTCTTAATGTTTTGGCACAATCATCAACAGATAAGGCTCAAATCAAAGTTCAGTATGAAGCTTTCGTGCAGAAACTTTTGCAAGATGGGCTATTGACTTTTTTCCAAACATATCCAGTACTCGGTCGATTAATGGCAGTTGCCATTGATTTTTGGGGAGAAGCAACAGCCGCGTTTTTGCAAAGCCTAAAAGCCGATCTCTTAGAAATTAAGAAAATATTTCAACCACAACAGAGGAACGAAGAAAAATTACGAATTACTAATGATGAATTGGGAAAAGTAATTGAAATTAAGTCTTCTCTCTCCGATCCTCACAATGGCGGCACAAGCGTGATTGCGATTACCTTTGAGTGCGGACTGAAGCTTGTTTACAAACCCAAAGACTTAGGTGCAGAAGCAGCTTATACTCAGTTTTTAGGCTGGTGCGATCGGCAGGATATACCTTTACCATTCAAAGTTTTAAAAGTATGCGATCGCAAAACTTATGGTTGGGTTGAATATGTAGAACATCTACCCTGTGAAAATGAAGCAGCAGCACAACGTTTTTATCACCGAGCCGGAATGTTGCTGTGTCTCCTATATGCACTTAGAGTAGTTGATTGTCATAGAGAAAATCTAATTGCCAACGGCGAACATTTGGTGCTAATTGACATGGAAACTTTGATGCACCAAGAGGTAAATCTTATTGCTGAATTACCAGAAGCAACAGCAGCAGAAGCATCTGTAACCTTACAGTTTTCCGAATCCGTACTACGCACAGGATTATTACCGCGTTGGGAATTTGCCAAAAATAATCGCCTTGCCTACGATGTTAGCGCTCTCGGCGGTATTGACGAACAGTTAATCGCAAAAGAGCAAAATCAGGACAAAGTACCCAATACCCAAAATCCAGTCCCCACGAATGTTCCAACCTTAAATGGGATTCCCCTTTCGCCCAATGACTATCTCGACAAAATTGTGTCTGGTTTTGAACAAATGTATCGATTTTTAATCGAGCGGCGAGAAGTTCTCCTAGCACAAGATAGTCCTTTGGCGGCGCTAAAAAATAAGCGATCGCGCTTTATTTTTCGGGCTACAAGGATTTATTGGACAATTCTACAAAAAATTCAATCTCCCAAATTTCTTCGGGATGGAGTCGATCGCAGCATCGAACTAGACATCCTCTCCCGTGCTTTTCTCGTCGCTCCCAAAAAGCCTGATTCGTGGCCAATTTTTAATGCAGAATTGAAAGCTATGGAGCAGTTAGATATTCCCTATTTTGCCGCATATCCTAACAGCAATAACCTCACAATTGGTTTACAAAAACCAATCGAACATTACTTTCAAGAACCCAGTTATCAGCAAGTTTTAACTCAGATACAAACCTTGAATGAAAAAGATTTAGCTCAACAAATCGAGATTATAAAAGGCTCTTTTTATGCGAGGTTAGTGCCAAATAAAAAAAGCGATCGCATTACCAATATAGCTGACTTCGGACAAATTCAGCCCCTCAGCAGCCAACAATTACTAGAAGAAGCGACGCGCATAGCCACAGAAATTCAGAAACGGGCAATCTGGGGTAATGATGGTAGTGTCAAATGGATTAGCTTTGCCTATATTCCCAATGCCGAACGGTTTCAAATGATGCCTTTACCTGAAGATTTTTATAACGGCAATTGCGGCATTGCTTTATTTTTGGCAGCATTGGATTATGTCAAAGGCAATCACCAATTTCGGGATTTAATTTTAGGAGCTTTACAGTCAATTCGCAAATTTTTGCGAACCGCAGATTTTGAGTCTACACGCCGATTTGTGCGCTGTGGAATTGGCGGTGCAACGGGGCTAGGTTCGATGATTTACACATTAGTTAGAACAAGTCATTTCCTGGGAGAAGCGTCACTTTTAGAAGATGCTTTGGGAATTGCTAATCTGATTACCGCAGAACTAATTACAAGCGATCGACAATTTGATACTCTTGGCGGTTCCGCTGGTGCAATATTAGGATTATTGGCACTATATGCTAAAATAAAAGAGCCAAAAGTTTTAGAACGCGCTATAATTTGCGGTCAGCATTTGCTAGAGCATCAAATTAGCATTAATGGTGCTACGAAAGCTTGGAAAATTTTGGGTAAGAAGGCGTATACGGGTTTCTCTCACGGTGCGGCGGGTATTGCTTATGCGCTGCTGCGACTCTATGCTGTGACGCAAAACAAAGCTTATTTAGAAGCAGCTTGTGAAGGCATTGCTTATGAGCAGAGCGTTTTTTCTCCTGTAGCCGCCAACTGGCCAGATTTACGAGATTTTGCTCAACAAAACGGTCAACCTGGGTTTATGGTGAGTTGGTGTCATGGAGCTGCGGGGATTGGTTTGGCGCGAATGGGTGGCTTGTCAATTTTAGCAACAGATCAAATATATCAAGATGTGGAAATTGCTTTGCAGACTACGCAAAAGCATAGTTTGCATGATGCGGACTGCGTATGCTGCGGTAACTTTGGCCGCATAGAGATGCTGTTAGTGGCTGCCCAAAAATTATCTCGTTCCGAATTACGAGAAGCTGCGGAAAAAAGAGCGGCTTGGGGAGTGCTACGTGCAGAACAAGTAGGTGGATATCAGTTTCCCAATTTACCTAATTCTGTATTTAGTCCCAGTTTCTTTCAAGGAACTTCTGGTATTGGCTACGAGTTGCTTCGGTTGGCGCATTCAGAAGTGCTACCTTCTCTATTGTTATGGGAATAGAGAGCGACAATATTGCCAAAAACATTTTAGTGAAACCCTTGGATCTTGTCGTAAATAAAAAAAGCTTTTCAACAACCGCCAGGACATGGATTAATGCAGGTAATATTTGTAGTAGGAAATGAGTCAATTTTTTCAGTGCTTAAATTCGCCCGCCACGCTTGCCTCACTTTTGTGTACAAATCCCGATCTTCAAATCCCTGAATTTGGACAATAGCCAAAATTTGCGGGTCTGCTTTCCTTGTTAACTCGCAGTTACTATTTAACATTTCTTCTGGGCGAAGTTTTGGTAATACCCGAACATCTAAAATTGCCTGAACAGCTTGGCCAGAACCATCGGGCTTTTTCTGCATTCGCAATTCTTTTTCTAAGATTAATATACCCCCAAAAGCCGTTTTTTCGACTTCTGGATCGATCCAAGTAATTGCGTATTGACAAGTAGGTTCGCCTAAACACTTACCTGTTTTGTACCAACTTGGCAGGGATTGAGAACTGGAAGTAGGCTGAAGTCTTTGTTGGACTAATTGCAAATAGATAGCAACGGCTTTACTTTTATAAGCATTTGCGGGATTTCTCTGTTGGGTAAATAAATTAGCAGCTCTTTGCAAATCTGCGATCGCCCCTCGGTAATCTTCTCTCTGGGTCTTACTTACACCTTGGTTATAAAAATCTTCGGCCCTAGTTTGGGCTACTTGTTGGGCATAAGGTGCGGTAGTAATTCCGCCCACTAATATTGCAATTCCTAAAATTGAGCTTCCTCGTTGTAAATAATTCATGATTTTAGACTTTGTACTTTTTGTTACTGGACTGGCACTCTAGCTTCTACTCCCTAGCTATAAATTGTAGGGGCGGGTTTTGTCATGGTTCCGATCGGTTAGCCACAAATTAAGTAGGTGGTCGTAAATAAACTGAACATCCAGAAACCCGGTTTCTCCAAGAAACCGGGTTTCTGTGGCCCGCAGTTTTACGTTTAATTATACCCACCTACTTATCTGCTAAACCCGCCCCTACTTTCGCTATGAAGAAAATCATCTTATTGTACCTCATTCGCCTACAAGCCACTGTCATCACCACTGCGGTTGTGAAGCCAGAAACGCTGTTGCTGCCTCGCTATTCATTGGCTTAGAAAAGAAATAGCCCTGTCCGTATTCGCATTGCAGTGCGCGAAGCCTTTCCATTTGTGGTGCTGTTTCTACACCTTCGGCAACTACGTTCATGCTTAAGTTATGACTGAGCATGACAATAGTTTGGACGATCGCAGCATCTTCGCTAGTATTATCCATGCGGCTGACAAAGGAACGATCGACTTTCAATGTATCTACAGGAAAGCGGTGTAGATAACTCAAAGATGAATAACCAGTACCAAAATCGTCGATGCTAAATCGCAGGTTTAATGCTTTAAGGCGCAAGATGATGGCAATGGTGGATTCAACATCGTTCATTGCCATACTTTCTGTGATTTCTAGTTTCACACTATGACCGTCCAGTCCTGTTTCCTTGAGAATTTTTTCAATTTGTTCGACTAAATCCGGTTGGGAAAACTGTTGACCGGAAAGGTTAACGCTCATCATTAGGGGTGGCTGCATGGGAAATAGTTTTTGCCAAATATGCAACTGACGGCAAGACTCCTGCAATATCCACTTACCGAGAGGTACGATCGATCCAGTTTCTTCCGCCACGGGAATAAACTCTGCTGGAGAAATGAATTTGCCTTCGGGGGACTGCCAGCGCATCAGTGCTTCAAAACCTGCTATCTTACCTGTGGCTAGGGATACGATCGGCTGGTAGTTGACTAGAAATTCGTGGTTCTTTCCCTGTGTCATAGAAGCAACAGCCCGACGCAAGTCAGTCTCCAACTGCAAGCGCGTGACTATTTGGGTGTGCATCCCCGTAGAGAAAACTTCATAGCGTGCTTTGCCTAATGCTTTAGCGCGATACATCGCTGTGTGGGCATCTCGCAGCAGTTCTTCTGGTTGATGGTGATGACCGATCTGATTAAAAGCAAGGCCAAAGCTGGCTGTTGTGAAGATTTCTTGCCCTTTTAGGTTAAATGGCAAAGTCAGTTCCCTTTGCAATCGATCGGCTACAACTGTTGCCTGATTGACATCGATAATGGCTTCAAGCAGGATGGCAAATTCGTCTCCCCCAATCCGCGCTACTGTATCTGTAGAACGCAGAGATGCTTTTAACCTTTGGGTGACGGCAAGTAACATTCGATCGCCAAATTGATGTCCGAGACTTTCATTGACAAACTTAAAGCGATCGAGATCCAGAAAGATGACGGCAAATAAAAAGTTATCGTGCCCTTTGGTACGAGCAATTGCTTTGTCTACCTCCTTCAGGAATAAAGTTCGGTTTGGTAGACTTGTTAAGGAATCGTAAAAAGCATGATGAAATAACTGATAAGTCACCATACTGCCGCCTGTGATTACTAATGCCAGTGCAGGCGCTATGAAGGGCACCCATCCTGCCTGTAGAAAACAAGCGAAGCAAATTCCAAATAATCCTGCTATGGCTACAGTTCCGGCTATTCCCAGGGATAAGGGATGCCGAAGACGCCACGCCAGCATTCCCCCTACCAGCGACCAACCCCACACCCATAAGGCTTCGGCCCATTGGGGCCAAAACCAAAACAGAGGTTTAGCATCTAGTACGGCGCTCAGGATTTGGCTTACCATCTGAGCATGGACTAACACGCCGGGTGTAAGGGCTTTTTTGCGATCGGCTGGATTGTAGGGAGTGAAGAACAAATCTTTTCCACTCGGTGCTGTGGTGCCGATCAGCACTACTTTGTCTTTCACTAAATTGCGATCGATCTCGCCGTTCAAAACTTGTGTCAGCGTGACCTGGGGCGCTACTTTCCTACGCCGATAGTTTACCAGTATTTGGTAACCTTGGGCGTCAATATTTTGATACCCGCCTGAATTGGCATCCAAGGCTATAAAAGCTGTTTTGCCCAATTGGAGAGCGTTACGATTAGCTTTCAAGGCAATCTTGGCATCTTTCAAATAGCTGAGGCTCAACCGTAGAGAAAATGAATAAAGTTTGTGAGCTTGTATAGAAGTATACATAAAATTCCGGCGTATTACTCCATCCGGATCGAGAACAAAGTCATTAAAACCAGTTTGTTCTTTTGGAACGCCGGGAGGTGGCGGGACACCTGTGCTATCGGTATCGCCCAGCTGGTAGATTGCGATCGCATTTGGCGCTTGAAGTTGCTTAACCAGTTCTGCATGACCTGGTGGGCGGGGTAAATCGCGATGTATATCTAAACCAATGACTTTAGGTTGATAAGATTGTAGCTTTGATAACAGTTTAGCGACAGTGCGATCGGAAAGAGGCCATTGTTTTTGGGCTTGGATATCTGCTTCTGTAACTTCGACTACCAAAATTCGCGGATCTGGCGGGTCTTCCGGTTTTAACTGGGTCATCCGATCGAATTCCATCAGTTCCAGAGGTTGTAAAACTTCAACTTGCCTAACTCCTAGCACCAAACCCGCAACCAGTATGCTGCTAATCAAAACTGGTTGTTGCAAGATCAGGGCTGCTACGTGACAGATTTTGGCTCTAGCACGCTGGTTTGTCTTTGTCATTGCAGGCAACAGCCAATTATTTTTCCAAGAAAGCTTAGCTGTCATAAAGGTGGAGCATTAATTACTACTAAACATAGCTTTAAAAAAGGGCAGGCGACTTATACTATTTTTGCACACCGATCCCAGTTTATTGCCATGAAGGCTTTGGTCTTGTAAAATCAAAGTGGGAAAAGCTCATCTATCTAAAGTGGGAAAAAATTAAGCTACTCTAACTTAGAGTAAGCTTTACAGAGTAAGTGTTCGCAATTTCTTAAGGTTTACTTTATGAAATCTTTAAATATAATAAAAACCCACTTTTCCCACCTTGAAAAATTAAAAAAATTTTAAATTTTTAAGTCTTAAGACTGATATGTTGGCAATAAAACAAATATAGGTAGTTTTACCGAAGTCATTGCCTTGATTACAGGTTTATACTAAGCTTTAAAGACTTGGTTTATCATGTATGTCTAAAATACTCTTGTATAAGGCTATTGCAGCCATCGGTTTGACATCTACACTCACCTTGCTTTCCTACGGCTGGCCAAATCATGTGCTGGCACAAGACTCCTCTCAAGAGAGAATGGGTATTCCAGGACGAAGAGTTGGGGGTGGCACTCGCGGGCCAGAACAGGGTTTCAGTGAAAAACCTCTAGTTGCGCTGGTTCCAGAAAATAACCAGAGCTTAACTGTAGCCCAAACGCCGACATTCTTTTTCTATGTTCCTAAAACGCAGACTTCACAAATGGTGGAGTTTGTACTGAGTGATGAAAATGACCAGCCGATCTACGAAACAAAGTTCGCGACTAATGGCGATTCCGGCGTGATTGGTGTCAGCCTTCCTGCTGACAGTAAAATAAAATCCCTAGAAATAGGGAAGACTTACCGTTGGTATTTTGCCATTATTCCTAACTCTGGCGATCGCACCGCTGATATCCACGTGGATGGTTCGATTAAACGAGTCAACCCCGACGAGACTATCGCCAGTCAGTTAAAAAATTCAGATCCCTTAGACCGTGCTGCTGTTTATGCAAGCAATAACTTCTGGTCTGATGCTATTGCAATCGTAGCTGGGTTACGTCGAGCCAATCCTAATGATGGAGCTGTAGCAGCTAAATGGGCAGAGCTATTAAAAACTCTTAAGTTGGACAACATTGCCCAAGAACCTGTAGTTGAATATCGAGTCTCAACGCAGCAACAGCCTGTTCTACAATCAGAGGTTAGATAAACAAGTACAACTCACTCTAACTGTCGTGCTACCAGTCGGGCAAATAGTCCAGGCTGCTTAATCAGTTCATCAAAAGAACCCACCTGCAAAACCCGACCCCCTTCGATCGCGTAGATTCGGTCTGCGTGACGGATAGTGCTGATGCGGTGGGCAATGACTATTCTGGTAGCATTCAACTTTTCTAAACTTTCAGTGACGATCGCTTGCGTGCGGTTATCCAAAAAGCTAGTTGCTTCATCCAGTAAGATGATTTGCGGTTTGAGGACGAGCGATCGCGCAATTAAAAGCCGCTGTCGCTGACCCCCAGAAAGATTAGTGCCGCCCTCACTCACCACAGTATACATCCCCATCGGCATTTGCTGGATATCTTCGGCCAAACCAGCCATCCGCGCCGCTGACCACGCTTCATCCACCGATACTAATGCCCCGCCGGTGATGTTATCAAAAATCGAGCCTTGCATCATTCGACCGTTTTGCAGCACAACTCCCAACTGTCGCCTTACCGCCTGGAAATCCAATCCAGCTAAATCTTGAGAGTCGTAATATATTTTCCCGCTCTGGGGAGTCTCAAAACCCAATAACAATCGAAAAATCGTTGATTTTCCACTGCCTGATGGGCCTACAATCGCCACAAATTCTCCCGGTTCCGCGTAAATACTGACGCGATCGAGGATCGGTGGCCCATCCTCCCGATAGCGGAAGACCGCATTATCTAAAACTACATGACCCTTCAGAGAACCTGGATCGGCTTTGTCTTCATCAGATTCTAACTTACCCCGCAAAATTGGCTGCGCCCGCTCCCATAAAGGCGTAATTTCTATAATATTAATCAGCGTATTACTCAGAGAAGTTACGCCCCCAAAAAATGTTCCAAAAGCAGAACTGAAAGCCAAAAAAGTGCCTAGAGTCAAATTGCCTTCCCCGGCTTGTGTACTCTGAATTGCGGCAAATCCAAACCAATAAAGCAAAATAGAACTGGTTAATGAAAGTAATTCATTAAAAACAGAAACAATATCATTAATTCGGATAATTTCTAGATTAAGTTGATTTTGTTCGCTGTACTTTTTCGCCCAAGTCGCAAACGCCCGTTCTTCCGCCACCGCTACTCGCAGTTTCGGCACGCCGTTAATCAGTTGTACAGTTAGCCCCTGAATTTCCCCACCGAGTGTCTCTTGTCGCCGCTGTTTGCGTAACAATATGAAACTAGAAATTATTGTTAAAATAACAGCTACAAAAGTAACCGCCAATCCCACTAGAGTTAGCGGTACGCTATAGATAAACATCAGTCCTAGATTTAGCAGAGAAAATATTCCTGTCAACAAAGTGCGTTGAGTTGCACCGCTGACAATGCTATATATCTGAGTGACGGACATAATCCGCACCAACAGATCGCCCGTTGTGAATTGGCGAATTAAAGACGGACTCAATCTCAGCATTCTGTCCCAAATAGCAGTTTGTAATGTCAGATTAATCCCATTAGAAACACGCAGAGCAATTAAACCTTGATACAGGTTAAATATTGTCTTGCCAAAGGATACAGCTAACAGTCCAAGCGCAATTTGTAACAACAGCAGGCGATCGCCGTTAGGGATAGCGTTATTAATTAAAATCGCCGTTGCTTGGGGCGTTGCCATTCCTAGCAGCGTTCCGATAATTCCCACTGCCATCAGTTTTAGCGTGTCTATTTCATAACCTTTAATCCCAAAGCGGAACACCTCAAAAGCCTTGTCGATCGCTTGTGGAAAAGGCCGATAAAACATATAAGCTGTTGGTGCTAGAGTGGATGCGATCGCATCATTTACTAGCGTCCGAGTACGCAATTCTGGGTCAAATAATACATAGCGATAACCTTTGCCTTTATCGATTAACAAAGCGACTGGACGATTATCTTGGGTAAACGCCAACAAAGGGCCATGTTCTTGTCGCCACCAATCACCAACTAGCAGTACTCGACGAGTACGAATTCGGGAAGATATAGCCAACGCTTCTACTGGATCTCTGAGAGATAATTTTTCCGATTGTGCTGGCGATCGAATTGTTATCCCCACAGCCCTAGCCACTGCCCCAGCAGCGATTAGCAGCGGCGTTTCTTCAGAAAACAAGGTATCTGGTTGTCGCTTTAAAGCAGAAGCTAACGAGTCTAAAGCACCTTCGGTTACCTGAAGATTTAGCTGCTGTAATTGCTGAAACTGCTGAAATTCTGCCTCTGTTTTCTGTTCGTATGCTGTATGGAGATGCCAGCAGAAATTAGCATGAAACAATGCTAAACTGCTTGTTAATTTTTCGATATTTTCTATTGTATAGATATAAACTTCAAGTGGTTTAATTGCCTCGAACCACGTCAAAGCAGCGAGAGGAAAACTTGGAGAATTTTGATCTAGGATTAATTCTTCCTTCCCCATCCAAGCAGCACTGCCTTTAGTCACGCGAACCCAGGTTACTGTTTTGGAAGATGCCTGTAGTATTTGCCCTTTAGATAATTGCTTGTTAGCCAAAGCTGACACTGGCACTTTTGCGCCAGGGGTTGATATAGCCAGGGCAGCAATCAGTTGACTTAAATGTTTTATCCAGTTTTCCAATAAATAAATTACTTCTAGATCGACTGTTGCTACTTGTGCGGCAACATCTGCAATATCTAATTGTAAAAGTTCGGTTTCTTCAATTGCAACTGCCAGAATTTTATAGGTCGTTTTGAGTTTTTCTGACTCAGCAATGCCAAACAATGCTTCGCCTGCACTTACACTAAATAAATAGCGGCGATCGCCTATCGGTTCTCCCGCCTCAACTCTGGTGGCAAACAGCGCCAGCGTCCCAGACTGAACTACCCAAACCTTCTGGGAGTCATCCAGCAGTAGAGGTGCGTTTCCTTTGATTTTATGGACCGATCGAATCAGGCTTGGATTAGTCATTTTCTTCTCATTATTGACAACGGCAACTCAAGCCTTTCAGATCTTCTATCGTTAAGTTCTTTTGCCATTATTGTGATATAGCAACCGCCAAGGCGGTTAAGCCATTCTGAATTCCTGAAACCCTTGATTCTAAACCCTTCTTCCCCTAGCCCCTAGCCCCTAGCCCCTAGCCCCTAGCTATATGTCACTAAAGGATTGTTGGGGCATATCCGGCTGTGAGTACAGTAAAACTGATGAATGATGGTAAAAGTTATTATATTATTTTATGGCGATAACTGTTTAGGCATTGTTGTGTTATTCTTTTTTATTATAGATATCATCATGATATCTAAATACTGAAAAGACTCTCGCAAATTCAGTCTAAGGAGCGAAGTTTATGTCCGTGACTTTACAAACAAAACCCTCAATAGAATACTTGGAACAGCTACTACAGATGGCTGCCATTGATGCCGATTTCTCCACTGAGCTTCGGAATCATCCAGAAGCATTTGGTATAAATGTAGACATGGAGTTTTCCCTACCGATGTCAGTCCAGAAGCAGGACGAATCCTTCGTGGAGTTGTTAAACGATGCTTTAGGGCAACTTGACATCATGGCACAGTGTGCATCTACCTGTAGCGCAGGACCCCTGACCATCGTCTGTGATGGAACAACCAAGTAAATTGGTTGAGTAATCCAAAAGGTTAATTTGATTAGCCTAAAGCAATCACCTGGCTAGCAGTACAGGGCGCTTGTGTTCCTAGCCAGGTTTCAAGAAAAACCGTTGGTGTCAGAAAGATAGCTGAAAAGTTGACCGAGACGCAAAAAAATTGGAAAATATCTCGGTTCTAAATTTAGATATTAGACTGCAACTTGGTATGAGATGACTATGCCCAATGATTCTTTTTTTATCAAATTAGCGTGCCGTGCTAGCAACCTAACAGAGCGGAGTATAATCGTCCAAAAACTATCTCAAAGCAAGACACAGGCGGGATGGAAAACACCTCTGAGTCCTCTGGATAACTGGAACATAAAGAAATTAACAAGTAAATTAGCTGTACAGCCAGTTAAGGAAGCTTTTGAGAAAGGAACCATTAGTCAATCGCTCATAGATGATTTACAAAAGCTGCTCACTGACTATAAATTAGCTGAACGAAATTTAGACAATTTATCTGATTCAGACAAATTAGTTTTCATCGAACTTCATCGTCAATGGTTGCAAGTGTACCAAGCAGCAACGGCAACCTTGGATTTACCACAAGACAAATTTTGCCAAAGTGAGTGGTACAAAAAAGAAATTTACTACGGAAAATTTGCTAAAGTTTGCGAACCGTTTTTGCGATTGTTGCACAAAACTTTGCAACCTTTTTGCGATGCAGTCGATGCATCTGGCGACAATTGTCAGATTCATCAGCAGGTAGTGACTGATATTGAGCTTTACTTGCTGAATCGGTTTGATATGCACCTAGCCTGGGCGCTGGAAGCTAATATCAATATTTACTGCTCTCAAAACAAGATTGACAAATCAACTGATAATCCTGATGCCTATATTGCCTATCTGGAAAAAACCTTTCATACCCAGGAGGATTATCATCGTTTTTATTGTCAGTTTCCCATGCTGGGACGTTGGTTAGCACAAATCACCTTTTTTGTGTGCCATCAGGGGGAAGAACTGTTGCAACGTTTGAGTTGCGATCGCCACCAACTGAGTGCGACTTTCTTTGAAGGTAAAACTATTTCAGCGATTAAATCCTTAAAATTAGGCAACTCTGATTATCATGGCGGTGGTAAGAGTGTCGTGATTGTGGAACTTGAACTGAACAATTGCGAACCCGCCACTATTGTTTACAAGCCTCGCTGTGTTGAATCGGAAGCAGCGATGCAAGGTTTGCTAGAACATTTTATTCAGCATCAAATTGTTGAGTTTGCGACTTATAAAGTTCTTTGTAAAGAGGACTATGGCTATGCTGAGTTTATCCCCTCAGAAAAAAATTATGTCGATAGCAAGCAAGCCGTTGAGCGATTCTACCAGCAACTTGGGGGATTTTTAGGTATTTTCCATGTCCTCGGCGGGGGCGATCTCCATCATGAAAACATTCTGGCAACTGATGGTAACGCTTTTATATGTGACTGTGAAACAGTTTTAGAAGCGGTTCCTCACGGCATGGATAAATCACTCGGAACAGTCTTTGATTCAGTGTTTAAGACTGCCATGTTGGAATGGCCTCGTGATGATGCTGATGATGGCAAACAGATGAGGATTAGCGGCTACAGTGGTGGCGAATCTTACGAACTCTCCTATACCGTCCCTAAGGTGAACGACCATCGGATGTCATTCGCCGTGGGAATCGAACATCAAGGCGGGGTACGGATTGAAGTTGAAGCCACCAATCGCATTTATTACAAAGGTCAGCTTGTACAACCCCAGGATTATAAAAACGAAATTGTGGAGGGGTTTAACCGAGTTTATGAGTGGTTTCAACAAAACCCACAGCAGGCACAAGCGCTCATCACAGACTTGTTCTCATCCTCCTCGGTGCGCTTTTTAAATTGGGGAACACAGGCATATGCTAAATTAATCATTGCTGCGCGACATCCAAAATGTCTTTCCGAACCACTGGAAGTAGATTTGCTTTTCAATACTTTAAAAGAACACCATCGGCAGTGGGACGAGGACGGAGAGTTGGCACAGATGGAACTAGCAGCAATGTGGCAATTAGATATCCCCATCTTTACTACCAAAGCCGCCAATAGCCAAGATTTGATTGCTAACTATCAACAAACACTGCCTAATATAGTAGCAATTACACCTGTGGATAACGCCTGCCGACGGATTCAGAAGTTGTCTACAGAAAACCGAATCATCCAAAATCAGTATATTTATACCAGTTTATCTCCTGAAGAAATTAATAGCCCCTATTTCATTGCCTCAGCTGTTAACTATGCTCAACAGATTGGCTGGCAATTGTGTGAACTGCTCCAACCTGACACCAGTAAGGCTCCGTGGCAAACCTGCGACTATACCGCCACTGGCAAACGCCTTGTGGATATCAGCGCCGATCTCTACGATGGCTCTGCTGGAATCTGCCTATTTTTGGCTTATTTAGATGCTATTCAACCACAACCAGAATTTCGCCAAGCCGCAGAGCGAGCCTTGTCATACGCCATAGAGCAACGCGATACTACGTTTGTTGGAGCTTATAAAGGGACAGGGGGGTTGATTTACTTATTGACCCACCTAGCTCAACTGTGGAACCGACCAGCACTGCTTGATCTGGCGGTAGAGTTGAGTGATGAAGTTAAAGCCAGAATTCATCAAGACCAATACTTTGATATTCTTCATGGCGTCGCCGGACTCATTCCCGTGATGCTAAATTTGGCAGCAGCGACTGACGGTAAAGGAATAGATTGTGCTGTGCTGTGCGCTGAACACCTGCTTGCGGAGGCAACTCGCAGAGGTGATACCTTGAGTTGGCGTGGTGGACGACCAGAACTAGCGCGAGACAATCTAACCGGATTTTCTCATGGGGGTAGTGGCATCGGTTGGGCGCTGATTTTGCTAGGTTCCCACCTCAATCAGCCGAAGTACATTACAGCAGCTCGTCAAGCGTTTGCCTATGAAGCCAATCACTTCGATCGACAACAGCACGATTGGTATGATTTACGCAAATCCGTGATTACATCAGAAGACCCAAACCAGAAACATTTTGCTAACGCTTGGTGCAACGGTGCAGCCGGAATCGGTTTGAGCCGGATTGCGAGTTGGGCAGCTTTAGGAAAAACTGATGACGATATATTGCGCGATGCTTACATGGCGCTCAATGCAACTGTGCGTAATTTTAGCAAACTTGGTAATGATTCGTTATGTCACGGCAAAGCGGGTAATGCTGAACTATTCCTGCGGGTTGCCAAGCTCAGGGACGAACCTTACTTACAGATGGAAGCCAATGTGGTTGCACAGGCGCAGTGGCGTAATTTTGAGAAGGCGCGAACCTGGATTTGCGGAGCGAATACGAACGATATTTTCCCTGATTTGATGCTTGGAATCGCAGGGATTGGAATGCACTTTTTGCGGCTAGCTTATCCAGATCGCGTCCCTTCACCGCTACTACTTGACCCACCTTCACAGGTATAGGAGCATACTCTCAAAATGTACAGGAGTCTAAAAATAGCCAAAGAAAAAATGATAAAAAACTTGATTTTTGTCTGCTGGTTATCTCTAATATTTATAATAGGAATGCCATCTCCAGCATTAGCTTTTAAGCAGCCAATTCACTTGGAAATCACCAAAGAGGTGTTCCGTGATTTCCAAGTGATTGCGAGCGGTGAAACTTTCAAATTTACTGATTATGCTATCAACCAAATTTTGGATGCAAATTATCATACAGACGATCTCCCCAATCAGTTTAATAGTGAGATGCATTTTGACGACGAAGACTTTCCGGGTGGTAGTAAACGGGTCATGGATCTCAAAGACCAAGTCATTAGCAAAGTGACCTCGGATTCTCCTCAAGCTACCTCAGCCCGTAACAATTTAGGGACTGCCTTACATACTGTCCAAGACTTTTATGCTCATAGCAACTGGGTAGAACTCGGTCATAGCAGCCCGAATATCAACACCAAAATAGGACGAGAAATATTCTCCGGAGCAGACGCAAACACCTCAACCTGTCCCAAAGATCCAGGGACTTTAGGTGGTGCGGGCTTAAGTCAACTAACTTCTGGATATTTCATCATCGATTTGGAATCCAAGATCTGTGGCGTTCCTCCAGGAAAGTGTCGTCATGGTTTCCTCACATGCCCTAGTGGACTCAACAAAGACGATGACAGTCGCCCTGGATTTTCTACAGCACGAGCCTTAGCTGTAAATGCTACCAAGGATTACCTCGAACAGATTTTCAGCGATTCTCGCCTAGCAGGTAATGTTAATGCCATCAAACTTTTGATGCGAATTCAGAACTAATTAATCAACAATTTATTGAACAATTTTTTGAGGTAGTAATGTCAAAAGAAGCTGTAATTAACTTCTATGAAGCCATCTTTAATTCATCAGAATTGCAACAGGAAATTAAAGCAATCACACGTCCGGAAGAACTAACTAAATTAGGAGCAAGGAACGGCTACTATTTTACGTTAGAAGATATCACCCAAGCAGATACTGCTTCTACTCTAAAAAATAACAAGTCGCTTTTCCGCACAAACTCTTCTGATGCTGACGTTAGCAATAATTTTCCCCAATTTTATCATTATGAGTTTGAATTCTCGGAGATTCCGGGGTTTGAGGAAATAGCCCAAGAATTTGAAAAACTCAAAATCAAGCCCAGTACGGTGGATTTGAATTTGTATGAACAAAACTTTCGGGAAGAAGATTTTAAGTCTACATATGTCTCCCCAGCTTCACCGGGATTTAAGCAGTTGTATGAAGAATTACAAAATTCCTATTTAGATGTCCCCGAACCTAAACCTGAATATGCATGGCGTCCATTTCACTTAATTAACTTGGACGCTTATGTAGAGCATCCGCTTTATGAAGATTATTTTCGGACAAAAGTGAAGCTGCTCAAGCTCCTAGAAGATTTTTTTGCAACTGATGTGAGGTTTTCTGGAAGCTTATGGTATCCCCCAAACTCCTATAGATTGTGGCATACCAACGAAACCCAACCTGGTTGGCGAATGTATCTGGTTGATTTTGACTATTTTGAACCTAATGACGAGGGAGAAGCATTTTTCCGCTACATGAATCCCAAAACTAAAGAGTTAGTTACCCTTGAAGAAAAGCGAAAAGTAGTCAGATTTTTTAAAATCGAAAACGAGCCAAGCAAATTATTTTGGCATTGCATTGCTAATACTACAAAATCAAATAGGTGGAGTTTGGGATTTCAAGTTTCTGGTAAATGGATGGAAAAATTATTACCAACTTATTAAATAGAAACCTTCAGGAATAAAAAATGAAAAATATTCCAGAGGTAGAGGGATAAATCACCGCATAAGTGTTAAATTTATATAGTAGTGGCAAGCGGTGAGAAGATGCAGTAGATATTGTCACTACTTTATATTTGTCCTGAACTAACAAGGGAAAAAACAATGAACGTGACAATTAAGCCGATGCTCCGAGCAATTCTAGCAGTGTTGTTTGCTGTTGTCTTAGCTGGCGGTTTGCAGGTGGGAACTGTAAACGCTAAAGAAATGAAACCGCCGCAGCCCACATCGCCAACACAACAACCAACAATAATGCCCACATCGCCAACAATAATGCCCACATCGCCAACAATGATGCCAACAGTTTCTCCAGAATTCTATGAGCAACTGCAAAAGGAGGCGAAGGAGGCAAACAAAGCAAAGTAAGCGAACTAGAGAAAGTGGAAATTGAAGCTCCCACACCTTTTAGGATGTTTTTGCTCAATTCAGATGAGGTAAAACTCCCATAAGCTCCTTCCCAGGCTAGAGCCTGAGAAGGCTTTACTAGAAGGCTGCTGCCTTTGTAATAAATTTTGGAAGGTAGCAGCCCCCATGACTGGCGCTCCCATTTCTAGGGTAGGAACGAGAACAATAAAAGTATGGCCTTTTACCGTCAAATAATCAGCAGCGACAAAAGAAACCAAGAGGCGAGAAAAAAGTTATGAATACAGGCGAGAAAAAAGATACGTCGTTTAGAGGTCTGGATCGAGATGAAATCCGACAAATACAGATGTTAATGTTCCTGTGTTTGTGTCTCTCACCCCAAAGTAAGCTACGTCAGTTGTTGGAAATGGCGTTAGCAATTCCTGAAACTGAAACAATGGCTAAGGCTCAGGCGACTCAGTGTGATGATGTGAGCGTGGATGGTCTGTTTAACTGGTTGAATGTGGTGTTTGGGCAAGGAGATATGACAGAGCCGGAAAAGCAATTGCTGGAGTGGCAGAACGATCAAACCAATATGGTACCCGCTATTGATGAACTTAAGACGATAGAAAGTAAGCTAGGTTTTAAGATTAGTATCCAGAAAAACACTTAGGGGATTTCCATCCAAGAATGTCCCAGGTTTAGTACCGTAGTGCGAGCGAGACGCTCGCGACGCGGGCAAGATGCCCGTCCTACGTTGGGTAATTTATTTCACGGAAATCGCCTTAATTCACAACAGCATCCCTATGATTTTCTAGGTTTTTTGGTGAGTCATTGCGACGTAACTGCTTTTAGTAAGAAAAAGGAGGGCTTGCATGGGTAAAAATTTATTAACGTATTCTCCTATCGCTCCATGTGAGTGGCAATCGGTGTTGGCAGCTTACGAGGCTTCTGCGCCTTACAATTATGCAGTAATGGATGATTTCCTCGAACCTGATGTTTGCAAGCAGCTTCATCAAGAGTTATTGACTCACCCAGGATGGCGCTACCAGGATAAAACGGGGCAACCTGTCGTAAGCAATATGGGGCCTAGTATCGAGACAATTTTTGCGATCGCGCAATCCCTCAAAGTGCAATGCCCCTCTCTGTTCTCTGAGTATGAGTTGATTGAGCATTGGGCGCTCATGTACCCTAAGAATGCTTCTGGGAAGGTACACTCCGACATTGGGGCTTTAACCTTAAACCTCTGGCTGACGCCAGAGCAGTACAACTTAGACTCCTCTGGGGGTGGTCTGATTTTTTTTGATGTCAAACGTGAGTCCGAACCTCCGCCTGGTATGCCTTTGTCATATCTTTGGTCAGAGGAGTATATGAAAGATCATACCAAAGGTCAAAAGGTCAGCGTCAGTTACAAATCTAATCGCGCACTGTTGTTTGCAGCGAGTACCTTTCATCAAACTGATGCTTTTCGCTTTGCGAATACGAAACCGGAGTCTCACCGAATCAATCTTTCTTTAGCATTCGATAATCCTACGGTTTATCGTGAGCGTACTCGCTCATTGAAAGAAGCATTTACCAATAGCAGTAATGGAGAATAGGATTGATAGTTGGTAGTTGATAGTTGGTAGTTGATAGTTGATAGTTGATAGTTGATAGTTGATAGTTGTTGATTGATGGTTGGTAGTTGCTAACCACTAACCACTAACCACTAACCACTAAGTTTCCACCTTCCATTCTCTAGCAGTTCTAGTAATAAATGGTGGTACTTCACTAAAGTCGGACGATGCCCGACGCTAATGTAGGTCGTTCCGGTTTTCATAAGATGTTGGTACAGATTTTCCTCGTTTTTGATATCTAAAGCGCTAGTAGCTTCATCGAGGATGGCATAACGAGGTCTAGTAATAAAGAGACGGGCAAAAGCAACCCGCTGTTGTTCTCCCAAGGAAAGGACATCAGACCAATCTTGTTCTACATCTAAACTACCGAATCTCTCAACTAAGTTTGGCAAGCCGACTTGTTCGAGAACACGACGTAGTTGATCGTCATTGAGTTGACTTTCATTACTCGGATAAATTAGCTGATTGCGTAGTGTACCTAAAATCATGTAGGGGCGCTGGGGCAGAAACAGCATTTCACTAAGATTAGGGCGGACGATCGTCCCCGTACCTGAATTCCATAAGCCTGCGATCGCCCGCAACAGCGAACTTTTACCACAGCCACTCACCCCCATTACCAGTAGTCCTTGTCCTGATTGCAGTTCTAAAGATAGATTGTTAACCAGGGTTCTTAAATAGTTAGGGGTTTGCAGCGTCAGCTGCTTAATAGCCAAGCGGGAGTCTTCGACCGTATCGATCGTCGGTATATGGACTGTTATTCTGTTTTTAGCTTTATTTTGTTGTTCGAGGTACTGGTTAAAGGTGTACAATCGGTCGATTCCAGCCACGAATCCAGTCAAAGACTCAAATCGATAAACAATAAAATTCAAGGCGTTGAAAACACTCATAAAAGCACCTATAGACTCAGAAACTTTACCAATTTCCATGTCTCCTGCCAGAATCTTAGGAGCCAGAATTATTGCTGGAAGCAGGACGGGAAGAAATTGATAAAGATGGGTTAGTAAACCCAAATTAAACTCCCGTAATATAAGGCGATTAAAATTTTCAAATACCTCATTAAATAACTTATTGGCATAGCTTGACTCTTGTACTTCCCCACGATAAAAAGCTATTGACTCAGAGTTTTCGCGGATTCTGAGCAAACTAAAGCGGAAATTGGCTTCTTTTTTAAGCTGTTCAAAACGCAGTCTAACTAATGGTTTACCAAAAATTACAATTACTATTACAGTACCGAGCAATATATAAGCTACAATTAATAAGACCAGAGGTTTATAAATATTCCAGAGAACCCCACTAAAAGCAATTAGTTGAAGCCCTCCTTGAATGAGCGATATAAAAAAACCTAAAGCATTTTGAGTAAAACCTTTGATGTCTTCAGAAATCCGCTGATCTGGATTGTCAATTTCTTTATTTGAACTCAGGTAGTAAAATCCACGATTTTTTAAATATTTATCTAGAAAATAACTCGTCGTCCACCGCCGCCAGAAAATCCCTAGCTTATTCACTAAATAACCGTATCCAGCATAAAGTGGAACATAAACCACTAGAACCTCTAGAAAAACGAGTACAGCTTGCCAGAACCTCTGCGAGTCTTGTTTGGATAGGGCGGAAATTAAATTGCCCTGTTGCTCGTTCAATATTACGCTCAAGGCTGTGTAGCCTAATAGCAACAACCCTATAAGCAGCAGTAGACCAAATGCACCTATTTTCTCATCTCCAAGCCAGTAAAGTTTGGCGATGGCCCAAAACTGCTTCAGTGGCTTCAAATTTAATCGATTCATTTTTAATTTTTCTGAAATTTTTCTAAACCCCATTATGATATAATTACACGAGTAAATGTCAGAGGTCAAGATGATAATAGTTGACGTAGGAGCTTATGATGGAAAATTTTCCATGCCATTTGCTCAAGATATAAACAATATTGTTTATGCAATTGAGCTAATTCCAGAACTGGTAGAACAAATTTGCTCACATAACAAGTCTAATATTCACGTTTTTTGTACAGCTATGGGAGAGCAAGAATGTGAATCTAGTTTTTATATAAACACAAGTAATTTAACATCATTTTTTTTAGCAAAATACTCTACTGGCAATTTAGAGTCGAACGTGGAAGAAATGGAATTTAAGACGAGAAAAGTCAATGTGACTCGTCTCGATACTTTCATAAAGCAAAATACAATTGCAGAAATAGATTTACTAAAAATTAATGCTCCTGGTTATGAATTCCAGGTGTTAAAGGGGGCAGGTAAATATATTCATTCTATTCAAAAAATTTTGATTCAAGTTTATAATAATTCTATCTATAAAAATGTAACAAGTAAAGAAGAACTTGTAGAATATTTAACTAATAAAGGATTTCGATTAGTTTATACCCCTTCATTAACTGAAGGGCTAAAAGAAAATTTAGAGTTTGTCAGGATAAATCGATATTCAATCGCTAATCAGCAGCTAGGATACTTTGATGTTAAAATTCCTTATGTTGGAGTCTTACGTACTCCAACAAATGATTGTGTTGGTCAATTCTTGGAGCAAGGTATTTTTGAGGGACCTGAACAAGCATTTTTATGGCTCTACTTGCGACCAGGCGATACTTTTTTTGATTGCGGCTCTCATGCGGGTCTTTTTTCATGTATTGCCGCAAAGCGATTGTGCAATACTGGTAGAATAGTAGGATTTGACCCAAATCCAATATGTTTTCAACTCTACGAACACAATCTTAAAAATGTAGGTTGTGATTGTTTTACTGCACTAAATTTGGGTCTGTCTGAGGCAAAAGGTTGTGGAGAACTTTTGTTAGGTAAGCCAGGGATGTCTGCTTTTAGCACTTTTGCAAAAGCAACGAAAACAGATCCTTACATAGGTAATGAAAAACTGTTAGTAGAACAGTTACCATTAGATGATGTATTACAAAATTTAGATATTAATAGAGTAGACCTGGCTAAAATAGACGTTGAAGGATGGGAAACATTCGTTTTGAGAGGAGCGCATCAATCAATTAATGCTGGAAAGTTTCCGCTTTTGATGATAGAATTTACCGAAGCAAATGCTGTAGCTGCTGGCAGTAGTACAAGAGAATTACGAAGGATTATAGAAAGTTTTGGTTACACTCTTTGTAGCTTCAATCCGACTAATTTTTGCCTGATACCTGAACCAATTAGGCAGCAATATTATTATGCAAATTTATTCGCAGTTATGGATGTAGAAAAAGTAAATAAACGCCTAGCTAATGCTGATTCTGAAGCTGTGGAAGTCGCTAAGGATATAATTAGTAGATGGGATATGGCAATTAGTGCTGCCAAACTACAATTAACTTTAATACAGGAAAAACAAAGTTCTCATGAGTTGCGACAATGGGTAGAAAGGTCAGATGCAGCAATAGCCGAAAAAAGTCAAATTATCCAAGAGTTACAGAATAGTAATAAAAATTTAGAGGTATTGCTGGCAGCAGAAAGACAATTAGTCAGCAACCTTCAAAACCAACTTAAGTCAGTTGAGGTAGTGCATTCAACGCAGATTAATGAGCTAAGTTAGAATAAAAATTAGAAAACTGATTAATAATTTTGTAAAAATGAAACTGAGTGTTATTATCCCTTGTTTTAATGCAGAGCGTACCATCGCCGCTCAACTGGAAGCTTTAGCTAACCAGCACTGGTCCGAGCCTTGGGAGGTAATTATATCCGATGGCGGATCGAGCGATCGCACCATAGCAATTGCACAACAGTATCAGGAAAAGCTACCGAATTTACGGATAGTTGACTGCTCTGACCGCCGAGGAGCGGCTCATGGCAGGAATGTAGGCGCACAGGCTGCTGCAAGCGAAGCTCTTGCCTTCTGCGAGGCTGACGATGAAGTAGGACCTGGTTGGGTAGCGGCTATGGGGGAGGCACTCTGTGAGTATGATTTCGTAGCTGGCTATTGCGAGATCAAGAAACTTAACCAACCTTGGGCAATCAAGGCTAGATCGGGTGGTAGACTGATTGACGGGTGGGAAGATGGCATTATCAGGGACAACAGCTTTGTGAAATACGCCGTTGCCGGAGGATATACTGTTGGGATTAAACGCTCAGTCCATGAAGCGATCGGCGGATTTGATGAGTCCATACTCATCGGCGATGATGTTGACTATAGTTGGAGAGTCCAGCTAGCTGGGACGAAGCTGCATCATATCCCAGACCTCAAGATCCACTATCGCCTTCGTCATACCTTAGCTGATATTTACCGTCAGGCTTATGGATATGGAAAGTCTAGTTTTTTTCTATACAAAAAATATCAACCATTAGGCATCTATTCAGGTCCCTTGCCGGATGCAAAAACAGACTGGAAGCTTCTGCTCAAAGAAAGCGTGAAAATCCGTAACAAGGAACACTTGGCGGCATGGTTATGGAAAGTTGCTTATCAAAGAGGATACGAACAAGCTTTCAGAATGGCTCAGTAGATTGAAACACAGATTGGGAGGGCTTGCGGGAAAGAATGTGTTCCGAACTCTTTTAGAATCTGCTATTCAGTCCGCAAAACCCAACTTGAATATCTTTGTTTTCATCAAGTTTGAATGCTAAACCTTGTCTGGTAATTCTCTAGTTTCGGACTTAGCAAGGGATTATCAATCGGCGCTCTTGAGGCGACAAACACGGCACGGCTTTTAGTTAATGATGATTTAGGGGGCTTTGTCCAGTCAGTGGGGAATTGCTCATGGTCTGGTTGGGTGATTGGCAGATACACAAATTCAAAATACTTTTGCAACTGTGCATATATCCATTTACGGGTCGGACGGCAACCAATCTGACACAGCGATTGTGTCGGATTGTCTAGTTCCTCACAAAGGCTAATTTCTTCACCATCCCCAAAAGATACGAGGCTTTCCACTAACAATAAATCGCGGCAATGGCAGGACATAAACTCAATAGCCTTATCTGGCTTAGAGAAATGATTTAGTGCGCCGTAGCAGTAAACGATATCAAATAATTCTTCTGTATCCCACTTGGGACAATCCATATCTAACTGTACTATCCGGTTTTCTGGGTATCTATCCCTAAGCACCTCAAGATTCTCGGCTCTCCCTTCGATGATTGTCACAGAGCATCCACGCGCCAAGAAAAAGGGAGTATGATCCCCAATACCAGCTGCAATTTCCAGGACTGTCCTGTTTTCTAAAGGCAGATTTAGCGAAGCCAAGTGAGCCAGACGCTTTTCGTTATGGCGAAGGTAGTATGGCCAGTGGAATTCGGAAATGGAAGAAGGCTTAGAATCTATGGTCATTTTACGTCAGTATGATAGGTGACCAATTAAGGATTTTTTCGGTTTGTCAGGAGGTGTATAGCGGTTGCCCGGTTCTACCTTAGCGGACTTCGACCAAATGCAACCGTAACAGTGGTTGGTGTTTGTCGCAAGTTTTGAAGTAAATCACCCGGTCTTTGAAGCTGAAATGGTAGCTGTAAATCTCTTCGATTTCAAACGCCGCATTTGATTTGATACGAGTAATGAAATCGACTTGTTTAACAATTAACCTCACAAAAAACTCAAAGTAATAGAACCCACAGTTGATGATATCATTAGTTGTCGCTCGCTACCAAGCTAGTCAGCAATAACTTCAGAGAATGAACGATTTTCCAGGTTATCAAGCCGAGCGACAAAGTTTTGTACTGGTATCAGCCGCCAGCTAGAATCACTCAAGATTTCTAGAACAAGCTTATGATAGTTCAGTAAACTCTCTCGATGACCAACACTGATAAAGGTGGTTTCGCTTTCCTGTAGCTGTTGGTAGAGATGCTTCTCGTTTTGCCCATCCAAAGCGCTAGTTGCTTCGTCCAAGAAGGCATAACGAGGTCGATTGAGCAAGAGTCTTGCGAAGGCAAGACGCTGTTGTTCGCCTTGGGACAAAACGCTACTCCAGTCTAGTTCTGCATCAAAGCCGCCGACTTTAGAAAGCAATTCGGGAAGGTTAACTTGGTGCAGCACTGACTCCAGTTCTTCATCTTGAATTTCACGATTAGCATTGGGGTAGAGCAACTGTTGCCGTAGAGAACCCAGAATCATGTAAGGACGCTGGGGTAAAAACATGATTTCTTCAAGGCTGGGTCGTATAATGCGACCCTTCCCTGTGTTCCACAACCCGGCGATCGCCCTAAGCAGAGAACTCTTGCCAAGACCACTAGCCCCCATAATCAGTATCCCCTCACCAGGTTCTACTGAAAGCGACAGATCTTGAACTAATGTTTGTTCGCCGTTAGGAGTTTGCAAAGTCATCGCTTCGAGAGCAAAGCGGTTGTCCTCCACCAGTTCAATAGTGCTGACATTTTCTTGTTTCTTCGGCGCTGACAAAACCTCCGCGAGGGTAGCTAAGCGATTAACCACAGCAGCAAGAGCACTGAGGGTATCAAACCTACGTACAATTACTGAAAGCGCCCCCGAAAGCTGAGCGCATAATATACTCGCTTGAGTCACTGTCCCTAACTCAACCTGACCGCTAAAATACAATGGTCCTACGAGTAAGAACGGTATGATAAAGATAGAGTTTTGATACGCCACAGTCAGGAATTCTATATTCCGTTCCCAGCCAACGATCAGATTCAAGTTTTGCATGAGTTGAGCAAGTCGCCGCTTCACTATGCTCAATTCTTGATTTTCTCCACGAGAGAAGGCGATAGATTCAGCATTGTCGCGGAGCCGAACCAAGCCATACCGGAAGTTTGCTTCGTATTGGAGTTTTTCACCGTTAAGATTAACTAACTGTTTACTAAAAAAAATCACGCTCAGGTTAGCCAACACAGAATAAACCACCAGAGTAGTAACCAGTAATTTAGAAATCGACCAGAGAATGATTCCGTAAGCGATTAGATTAACAACTTGATTAAGAATAGCGACCCAAAAATTCAAGATGGTTTGAGTAAACGACTCAACTTCCTTGGAAATACGCTGGTCTGGGTTATCGACATCAAGATTGGTCTTAAGTTCGTAATAGGCTCTATTGTAGAGATACTGATCGAGGAAATAGTTGGTTAACCATTGTTGCCAGTGGAGACAGAGTTTCTTTCTGATGTAGTCGGAAAAAACCATCAAGGGGATGATGGCGATTAGCGAACTGCTGTAAAGTAAGAGCAGGGGAATGTAGTTTGACAACTGCTGTCGAGCCATCACGGTGATCAAGTCCCTATTCACATAGCTACTCAGAACATTTACTCCAGTACTTGATAACAACAACAAGAATATAATTGTTAACATTAACCACGGTCGCCAAAGATCTTGTAACTGTTGCTTGTAGTAGGAATAACCAGCAATGGTAGCAAGCAAAAGTAAACCAATGAAATAGATAGCTGGGGACTTGATGATCTGGGCAACATAGTCCGCTAAACCTGGAGCAATACTGTTGAGGATTTCTGGAAAGTAGTGCTGTCCTCCTAAGCTGATTGCGCTGACAATAGAAAAAGAAGCTATTGAGAGGAATGCTATTAGCAACAGCAACAGCCCTAGAAAAGTTCCTCTTTTATCGGATAGTGGATACCAGTAAGGCTGGACAAGGGCTAAAAATCTTTGCCAAAACTGACCGTCAAATCTGTGGTTTTCACTCATAAGCTGGTTGAATTGCCAAAACTAAAGCATATAACCGACATTACTCGCAATTACAGAAGCAATTACCAGCTTAACCCTCTTTTGTCACTCTAGGCAGAGGAAAAATAGAAATCAGGGTTAGTCAGTACAATAAAAATTGAATATGTGAGGCGATTATGCCCATAAATAGCGAAGCTGACTAGCCGCCAATTAGCAATTCAAACCCTTGCTTGATAAGGGTTTTAGCGTTTATTTTTTCCAGTTCAAGAAGCCACCTGGTCAATCAACAATCGCTCATCCAAATCCAACCGGAAAGTCCCATAAGGGTAGATATGCCCCCAAGTCAGCGGCGTCAGAGCGCGAAAATCATCTTTGTGCATCAGCTTCAACCAATCTTTCTCCGACAAAATCCGCTGCATCATCAACGTATTGATATACACCAAACAGATTTGCAACAAATGCAAAGACAACACTGCTATCTCTTGGTCTTCTAATCGATTTGTAGCGATTTCACTATTCTTACCCTAAAAATTGTAATTTGTCAAATTCTTACCGCAGATTAAGACAGATAAACGCAGATAAGAGGGCGAATTTTTTAGGCAATCTATGCTAACGGACATCTTAACCATTAGCCATTAGCAAACGACTGTAAATTCCTCCCTCTTGCCGTAATTCCTCGTGAGAACCCCGCTGTACTATTTTGCCCCGTTCCAGCACAATAATTTCATCGCAATCGCGAATCGTGCTGAGGCGGTGCGCCACCACAATGCAGGCACAACCGCGCTGCCGGAGATTGCGATCGATAATCAACTCAGTTTCAGCGTCTAGAGAACTCGTTGCCTCATCTAATATCAAAACTGTCGGATTCATCACTAAAGCCCTGGCAATTTCTAAACGCTGACGTTGCCCTCCACTAATATTTACTCCTCTTTCAGCTATTTCGGCATCATATCCCCCAGGCATCGACATAATCAAATCGTGAATTGCGGCATCCTGACAAGCTTGTATTAAATTTGCTGTCGGCACAGTTGAATTCCAGAGAGTCAAATTGTCGCGTACAGTTCCCTTAAACAAAAAGATATCTTGCTCAACCATAGCCAGGGAATTTGCTAAAACCAAGCGCGGAATCTGATTCCGGGGTACATCATCAAACAGGATTTCACCTTGCCAAGGTGCATATAAACCCGCAATCAGTTTGGCTATAGTGGACTTACCAGAACCGCTACTCCCCACTAGCGCCACCCGCTGCCCAGGTTTCAAAATTAAGTTAAAGTTTTCAATCAGGGGCGCTTCTAACAGGTTGTAACCAAAAGTAATGTTGCGTAACTCAACATAGCCTTGCAATTTAAACGAAAGGACTGGGGACTGGGGGTTGGCGACTGGGGACTGGGAAAATACTCCTCTGCCCCTCTGCCCCTCTGCCCCTTTGCCCCTCTCCACTTCGGGGTCAACGGGATTTTGCAAAACGTCATCAAGACGATCTAAATCGGCTTCTAACATTTGTAGGCTACTGCCGAAATTGACTAGATTATTAACTGGCCCCAGAAAACTGCCAACCAAACTCTGATAAGCAATTAGCATCCCAATAGTTAGGCTGCCTTCCATTACCCGAAAGCCACCAACTATCAACAGGGCGGTGGTTGCCAGCGCTGTCAAAATCGTTGGTAATAAAGTTAAGATTTGACTCTGTAAAGCTAAATCCTGTTGGGCGTTCAGGGCTTTGGTATGGTATCCAGCAAATTTAGCAAATAAATCCGATTCAAGTCCGGAAGCTTTCACAGTTTCTAACGATTGAAGACTATCAATCGCAGCACCAGAAAGTTTACCGCTTTCCTGACTGATCTTTAAGTTGGCATCGAGGCGGAGACGGCGTAGCAGCTGCAAAACGATCAAATTGATGGCGGCAAAACTGACTGTCATCAGTGTCAGCACCCGATCGTACATAATCATGAGTAGGAAGTAAAAAACTAGCATGACTGTATCGATCGCCGTGGTAGAAATACTATTGAGTACGGTTACCACTTTGCTGTTTAGTGCGGTGCGATTGCCGATTTCACCAGCAAAACGATGGGCGTAAAACCCCACTGGCAAACGCAGAATATGCCAAATAAACTGTCCTGTCATAACGACGGACAATTTGATTGTCAGCCGTCGCAAATAAATTAGCCGCAATCGCGCTAAAAGACTTTGAACTACAGATGTTATTACCATTCCTAACAATAAAGGCCGCAGCCAATCCTCGCGACCTTGAATGAGAATTTCATCTGTAAAAACTTGGCTAAATGCTGGTACTGCTAAGCGGGGGAGGGTGAGAAGGAAACCCGCCAATATAGAGAACAGAATTATATCGTAGGAGTTTTTCAGGCGGGTGTGTAAAGCTAAAAGCGTGTTTCGCTTTTTACCGCCTTTTTTAAACTCTGGCCCTGGTTCGATCACCAGTACGATGCCAGTATAAGCTTGAGAGAATTCTTGTCTGGATATGCGGCGTCGTCCGCTAGCTGGGTCGTTGAGATAAACGCGATCGCTTTTAAACCCCTCTACCACCAGAAAATGCTCGAAGTTCCAAAACACGATATAGGGTACTGGCACTTCAGCCAGCGCCTCTAGCCCTTTTTTAAAGCCTTTTGCCTGCATCCCATAACGTTGGGCCGCTTTGACGAGATTGGCAGCCTTACTCCCATCGCGAGATACGCCGCACTCTTCACGGAGTTCTGCTAAGGGTACAATGCGATCGTAGTAACCCAGAATCATCCCCAAAGCAGCAGCACCGCATTCCACCGCCTCCATTTGCAGCACCGTAGGAGTCTTAACGATTTTGGATTTTGGATTTTGGATTTTGGATTTTAATTTTTGGATGCTCATTGGTAATTCTTCAAAAAGTAGTTTAAAAAGATTCTATTATTCTGTTTTTTTGCATCAATAGTTGCTATTTACTTGCTTTCTGGGTATGTAGTTGCGCTTTAGCGCTCTTATTACAACTGGGATAAGAGCGCTAAAGCGCAACTACGTACCTAATACCACCCTCAATTATATAACTAGCAACTTGCGTTACTAAAATCTTTTGTTTTCATCGTTGGTTAAATTTTACCGCAGATGAAGACGGATGAACGCAGATGAACGCAGATATAAGAAGGATATTTTCTTAGGAGCAGATATCTTTTCATTCAATCTAAAATCTAAAATCTAAAATCAATTTATTCCGCTCCACTCTCTCAAAAACGGTAATACAAATTGAATAGGGGCCCGTTGTTCTACTGTAACTTGCACAGTAGTGGTAGTTCCAGCAGATATTTTAAAATCCGGTGGCCCTTTGGAAGAAGACCACTCATAGCCGCTGGAACTTGCAGAATTCGGCTTCAATTGCGCCCAAACTTCTATCTGAGATTCTTTGGATTGAGACATCAAACTTTCTACCACTTCTGCATTACCAATCGTACTCGCAGCACCTTCTTTAGTAACGGGAAATTCCGAGACAGAAATCACAGTACCGACAATTCCCCCAAATCTTTCCCGCTTCACTGTAGTTGGTGTAATTTGGATCGACATTCCCGGTTTAATTTGCTTACCATCCCTAACAGGAAAATAAGTAACTGCCAAGATCGGCTGGGATGTTTCTTGGATCTGGATTGAGCCTATACGAGTTCCAGGATTAACAAATTGCCCGCCACTAACAGTAAGCTCTAGAATACAGCCGCTGTACTGACTTTTAATAGTGCTGTTGGCTTGAATTTGTTGGTCAAGTTGTTTAATATCCTGTTCGACATCAAGAATCTGATTTTTCCTAGTTGTTAAAGCGTCTAAGTTTTGTTGTTCGAGGGTTTTATCCTTGGTGTCTAGTTCTTTTAACTGAGTTTTAATATCTGAGATTTTATTAAGATTTTCCAAGTATTTTTGTTCAGCATCTGTTTTTTCAACATCCAGTTGCTTTAACTGAACTTGAATTTCGCTTATTTTACTGAGGTTATCCAGATAAGTTTGTTCGGATTGAGCTTCGTCAACATCTAGTTGTTTCAATTGAGCTTGAATCTCGGAAATATTCTGAAGGCTTTCTGTATATTGCTGTTCTGCTTCAAGTACTTGATCGCTGGCGATCGCTCCCTGTTTTAATAAGTCCTGGCGTCTTTTGAGTCTCTCGTTGAGAATAGGGGCCCGCGCCTGAGCATCTCGCAGGCGTTGTTGCAAGCTTTCTCGCTGTTGTTGAATAGCGCTGCTTTTTTTATCCCTGAGTATAGGTGTTAAGGCTTGAGTATTCTGGAGGCGGTTTAGTAAATTTTCTCGCTGCTGTTGGATAGAGATGCTGCTTTGGTTTTTCAACAAGGGCGTTAAAGTTTGAGTGTCTTGTAAACGTTGTCGCAAGCTGGTTCGCTGCTGTTGCAAACTTGCTTTTTCCAGTTGGTTTCTTTGCAGTGCGATCGCAGTGGCGTCCCGCTCCTGTTTTTGTAATTCCTGAAGTTTCAAGGCTTCTAACTGACGTTTTTGCTTAAGCTCAAGTGGATCAATTACTGCTAATATCTCTTCTGGATCGTCTTTCTCATCGCCGTTGTCCTTCTTAACGCAATCCCCAACTTTGACTTTTAGCTGCTGTAACTGTCCAGATTTGGGGGATTGAAGTTCTATAACCTGGCCCGATCGCAGTAAAACTCCTTGACCGCTAACTGCGATCGGTATACGTCCAAAAATACTCCAAAACAAACCAACAAACACCAATCCACCTAATGTAATTAAAGGTAGCCAATCTTTAGGACTGACTACTTGGATCAGCTCATCTAGACGTTCAGGAGAAGATAAACGATCTAGCGATGCTTTTCTGAATAAATCTTTCTTTTTGTCATTAGTCATTAGGAATTTCAAATTTTAGATGGCAGATTCCAAATTTATAGCAACCGCCAAGGCGATTAGGACAGTAGGGGCGAAGCATTCGGGCATATAATTTATTGGTTAAAACAGAACATTTACTACCCGAATGCTTCGCCCCTACCCCAGATTTATGGCTTAACCGCCTTGGCGGTTGCTATATTTGGAAATTTTCAATTCTCGCTCCCAGGTTGAACCTGGGAGCAAGGTTTTGGAGGCTCTGCCTCCCTTAACTTAGCGCCATTCGATTATGGATGATAAATTTTAGCAACAAACAACCAACAATTACCTACAACCAATTTCCTACCAGAACAAACGCTGACCAAAAATAGGGGTGAGAAAATCTCTCGTCCTGCAAAACCGCCTGTTCGGCACGGCGCAAAGCTTCAGCTTTTGTCACCTCATTACCCTGATTTGCCTGGGAATGGGCTAACTCTTCATAGAATCGAGTCATTAGTAAAGCCGTGGCTTCATCGCTGACACTCCACAGAGATGCCACCGTACTGCGTGCCCCTGCCCGCACAGCTACCCCCGTCAATCCCAAGGTTGCTCGATTATCTCCCGCAGCAGTCTGACAAGCACTGAGGACAAGTAATTCTACTGGGCCTATTCTTGTATCGGCACGCAAAAGGCTATCTAGATCTTTAGCGTTAATTCGATCATCCCAGGTGAGAATAAATGTGTCATTTGCTTGAGAACTGAATTGACCGTGAGTTGCTAAATGAATTATTGGAAACGAAGAAGATTTTACTTTCGTTTTAAAATTTGATGCGGTAAACGATCGATCCAGCAGTTTTTCTGTGAAAACTTCATTCCCGATGCTGTCCAATTCAAACTTCACGCCCGGAAGTGGTGAAAACCCTTGACGTGCTTCGCTCAGTCCGGCAGTGAGAACCCTGATCTTACCTCGTTGTAAAGGTTTGGCATCTATCAATTGCAAACCGGGTGCAACGGCAATACTGTATTTTTGGACTAAATATTTTTCACCATCATAAAGGGAACTCATGGGGATATTTCGGATTGCACCGTCTAATACAAACACTAGAGTTTGGACGCCGCTATCTGCTAGTTCTGTTTCCATTGGGCGAATTAACCAGTTGTAAATCTTTTGCGAGGGAACCAAAAAGTTTCTCAGGGAAATTCGCAGTCTGGGAAATGTTAGAGCATTCCGCGCTTGCAGGAGTGTTGCCTCTATTTCTTGTTGGGATAGAAGGGTGGTGTAGCGGCGCAATGGTTGTCCGGGTAATGCCAGAATTACTTCTAAGCGATCGCTCAAAATAATCGTTGAAAATATTGCCGCTTTTGGGTCAATATTATCTATTTGTAAGGGCTGAGTATTTAAACAGGCATCCCGAAAAAAGTTATCTAGTTCTGCTAACTGAAGAGAGTCAATTGTTTGCCGCGCCTTCTTCAGTGCTGATTGCTCTACTTTTTCTCCTACTGGTAACAGTAACCCAATTAGTTCTCGGTAAACTGGTTCTACACTTTCTCGAAAAGAAAACTGCGCTTCTGAGCTAATTGCTGCTAAATCGCTGCGGATAGACTGGATGGTATTAACTGCTTCAGTATAAGCCGCGATCGCACCTTCTCGATCTCCCTGCTGCTTGAGAATCCTTCCCAGTTGCCACTGCCATTGATAAGCAATATCCGAAGCGTTTATACCTTGCGCTAAAAGTAAAGCTTTATTAGTTAACTCTTGGGCGTAATTCCACTGTTTGTTCTGTTCGTACAATCCCCCAAAACTTCCTAAAGCATAAGCTAATGTTCGGGGATCTTGTAAAATTTCAGCTTCTTGGACAGCTGTAGCTAATAATTGTCCAATATTAGAGGAATTAAGCGAATTTATCTTTCCAATTTTACCAATTTTTATCAGGCTTTTAGCTAAATTAATACGAACATTAATTGTTGTGCGACTCAATGGTAAGCGAGTCAATATAGACTGAATTTGAGGCACTAATTCTATAGCTTTTGACCATTCTTTTTCGTCTACCAAAAGGCTTAATTGATTAACTTGTGCCTGAATCTGAAGATTGAGTGAGGAAGATGTTCGATCTGCGCGTTGATAGTAATCTAGGGCTGCTTGTGGTTTTCCCTGGAATCTGGCTGTGTTACCCAAACTCAGTAGAATTGAAGCTATGGACTCCGGTGCAGTTAATTTTTGAGCAATCACCAAACTTTGTGCCAAAATTTCCTCAGATTGCGCCAATTCACCCGTCACTCGCAGAGCATTTCCCAAACTTTGCAATCCTTTAGCTTTGAGCAGACTATCTGGTTCGTGTTTTAAAGTAACATTTATTTCGTTTAAAGTTTTGATTGTCTCATGATATAGCCCCATTCGTTGCAGTGCTTGAGCCTGGTTAATCTTACTTCTTGTTACTCCAGTTATATCTCCTATTTTTTGGTAGCTGTCGGCAGCTTGTTTCCAAGTTTCCAGCGCTTGTTCGGACTGACCGACAGATAATTGTAAAAGCCCTTGAGCTTCTAGAATTTGGGCTAGGAGTTGTTTGCTCTCTTTGGTTTTCGATTCTTTTGGCAGGTGGTTAAGGCTGTTTGTAATTGCTTCATTTGCCTTTGACAGTTCTCCCGTTTGCTGATAAACTAATGCAATATTTCTCAAAACCCTTGCTTGACCCAATTCATCGCCTTGGGATTTATAATCGGCCTGTATCTGCTCCAACAGGGCTGAAGCTTTTGGGAATTGTCCCGTTTCATAAAGTCGCTCAGCTTCTTCTTCTAATCCACTCGCCCTTAGTTCTGCTGTTGGCTCGGTTTGAGATCTCTGGTAAAATGTCAAGACTTCCGTCTTTTGAGTTTGGCGGTTAACCTGGGCATCGGATAGTGGCATCGCTGGGGTTGGGCCGATCGCGCAGATGAAAGATAATACCCCTAGAATAGCGACTACTAAATTTTTGATTCTCATAAAGTAGGTCGGCATAATTAAACATAGGTTGACACTACCCACCAAAACCCCTGTAACCTAGACAATTAGCAGATGGTAGACATTCCCACCTTACAACGATCTACAACTTCTTTCGGAAATAGGTCAAAGATATTATAATTTGTTTTAATTTGAAAAAAACAACCAGACTTGTGATAATGAGTAGTCTATAGGGCCGATCGTACACCAAAACTCATAAACATTGCATTTTGACCAGGACTTACACTTTGAAGGCGTTTTTACCTATACTCCGCACGGGTACAAACTGTTATTTTTGATTTGTAGGGGCCAAGCATTCCGGTAAATATCTTTGGGTTCAACCAACAAATTAATACGGTCATGCGGAGCCCCTACTGCTGGGTTAAAAAAGCTCGTTCTATGACCTTGCGAAGTATAGATGTAGGGGCAATTCATGAATTGCCCCTACAAAATCGAATGCGTAAGTCCCATCTTTGTTTTTCCCGGCGGTTGGTCGCGGGTACTTGACACAAAAATAAGATTTTTTAGATAAGGTATATGAATTTGTGAAGAAATATGTAATTGTATAGAGAGTAACTCTTTATTCCCAAGGTTTAAGATAGGTTTTTCGCTTTTCCTTGACTGTCTTAGGGAAACGTCGGAGTCACAAGCTCCCTCCGCCTTTTTTCCCCGTCCCTCACAGCCCCATCACCGTTGAACCTTAGCTGAATCCCTGACTTTTGTAAAGCGCAAAATCTAAATATTTTTTACTTTTCTACCTTTCCTACTTTTGCTACCTAAAATACACTACTTCATCTAAATTGCAAAGTCCTACTTTTCCTACTCATTAAAAATTACACATAAGAAATTTTATAGTATGCTGGTTTTGTAAGATTTAAAACAAAGTCAAATTTGATGCCCATTCAAATCACACAACCCAATACAAAGTCCTAAAAAATCAAACAGGTTAGGTGGCAGAAAAAATAGCTCCGAATGTGAAATTATCGATTTCATAATAGAGTCTATTTGTGAGAATAAATTACGCTAGCCCGATCGCTCACCTAACAAACACAATATTATACCTGAATCGGCCTAATTCAACCTAAATCTAAACGTAAGTTTAGAACGTAAAAAAAGGTTGATTCCCTATCTAGTTTAACTAGCCAACTTTCACTCTTCGTTAATTTCAATGATACCAGAACAAGACTACCATATGTCTCCAGAGGAATTTCGCCGCTGGGGATATAAAACAATCGATTGGATAGCCAACTACTTAGAGAACGTCGAGAATCTGCCCGTTCTTTCTCAAGTAGAGCCAGGGGAAATCAGGGCCAAGCTGCCGGAAACAGCACCGCAAAAGGGAGAATCTTTCGAGGAAATATTGAAAGATCTCGATCGCATTATCATGCCAGGAATAACTCACTGGCAATCACCCAACTTCTTTGCCTTCTTTCCCACCGGCATCTCAGCACCCTCCATTTTGGGCGAATTAATCAGTGCCGGATTGGGAATACAGGGAATGTTGTGGGCCACTTCTCCGGCTTGTACTGAGTTAGAAACCCACGTTTTAGACTGGCTGGTAGATATGCTAGCCCTACCAGAACACTTCAAATCTTCTTCTGCTGGGGGAGGAGTTATCCAAGATTCAGCCAGCAGCGCCTCTTTAGTAGCATTGCTAGCAGCTAGAGAACAAGCAAAAGCAGATATTAATAACCTCGTAACTTACATTTCCACTCAAGCGCACTCCTCAATAGAAAAAGGGGTAAAAATTGCGGGACTGCGCCGGGAAAACCTCCGCCTGATTGAAGTTGATGGCAACTATGCCATGAGTCCAGATGCGCTACAGCAGTGCATCGAAGCCGATATCAAAGCTGGGTTAACGCCTTGTTATTTGGCGGCGACAGTAGGGACAACTTCATCGAATGCGATCGATCCTATCCCAGAATTAGGTGCGATCGCGCAAAAGTACAACATTTGGTTCCACGTTGACGGCGCAATGAGCGGTACAGCCGCCTTATGTCCAGAATTCAGGTGGATTCATCAAGGACTGGAACTAGCCGATAGCTATTGTTTCAACCCTCATAAATGGATGCTGACTAACTTTGACTGCACCAGCTTCTACGTGCGGGATAGAACAAAGCTGAATCAGGCACTCTCCATCATGCCAGAATACCTGAAAAATCAGGCTACCGAATCCGGCAAAGTAATTGACTATCGCGACTGGCAAATTTCCCTGGGACGCAGATTCAGAAGTCTCAAACTCTGGTTTGTAATTCGGCATTACGGCATCGAAGGCTTACAACATTACATCCGCAAACATATCGCCTTAGCACAAGAGTTTACCGAATGGGTAAAATCCCACCCGCAGTTTGAGTTAGTTGGGAATCCACCCCTCAACTTAGTCTGTTTTCGACACAAAGGCGGCGATGAAATTAACCAGGCAATTGTTAACAGTCTTAATTCTTCAGGAAAAGTCTACTTAACTCCGACCAAGCTTGACCAAAAAGTAACTTTACGGATGTCGATTGGGCAAGCAACAACTGAAAAAAGCAACGTCGAGCAAGCTTGGAAATTAATTTGCCAAGTAGCCGAGTCAGTGGAAGCAAACACTTAAAACTGCTAAACCTGTTTCAAATTAGTTCACCTCAAGAAGTGGCCAGGAATATGACAGAAAACTTTTATTTGTTGCTGCCAGAAGAGCTGCCTACCAGCTACAACTTAAGCGAGTCGCTCAAAAATAAATTGAGCCATCCGCTGAGCTTGCTTTCACAACATTCTTTATCAAGTTGCCAAGTGCAACAGGCTATTAACTCTTTATTTGAAATCCTGGGAACAGAAGAAATCCTCTCTAACGGAGAGCTTCCAGAGCAAGTTTACGATGAATACTTTAACATCAGGCGCGTTCAACCCCAACAAGGTGTTGCTAAATGCCTGGTTCTTGCTGCAAGTACCTTATCAGCGAGAAAGCTTTTTGATGATATAACTGGACACTACCTCTCAAATCCACCTCTGCAATCAGAAGCAATGGAATGCTGGGTAAAATCCCATTGGGTTTTCATTTCCTTAATTCAGGGCTTAATTATCTGTTGTCTGCGCTTTGAATCAGAGCTGCAAGCTGGAAACTTAAAAGAAGCTGGGATTGAACTAGAAACGGCATCGGCGCTGATGTTAGGTTCGGCTGTAGCAATGGAAATGGCAGGAAGTTTTAGCACTGCGGCTTACCTAGCAGAGGTGCGTTACACTATGCCCAACCAATTCAGCGGCATTATGATGCAAGACCACTCTTTCTTAATATCTATATGGAGAAGACTTCACCCCGTCTTTGCATCTTTACCAGAACAGCTAAAACCTCAGCACGAACAGTTTACATTCAGCTACAAGATGATTGCTACGGCACATAAATCAGTTTGTGAAAAATTTAATGGAAACGAGGAAGGAAGCCTGCTTTCTCCCCAATGCAAAGCAACGGATATGCTGAGTAGATTTGAATCTGGCCGCTTGCGGATGTTAAACGCTAGCAGAGAAGTCAGGATGGCAGAAGATTGGTTATCGTTCGACAAAAAACAATCTATGGAACTTAGCTTTGTAAGTTTTCGTAACTTACTGATGAGAGTGTTCGGTTTGTCAGAGTTGGCTTCCTCTTTTACACCCGCTACAGAGGTAGTCAAATTGAATTCGCTGGAGTTGATGACGAGGTAGAGCATAATTAAACGTAAAACTGCCGCGCCTTAGAAACCCGGTTTCTTGGAGAAACCGGGTTTCTCGGTGTTCAGTTTATTTACGCCTACCTGCCCCCTAGCCCCCCAAATCTGGGGGGAGAAGAAGTTTTGTCCCCCCCAGATTTGGGGGGTTAGGGGGGAGAAAAGCGTAAGTCCTATAAACGTAAAACTGCCGCGCTCTTAGAAACCCGGTTTCTCGGAGAAACCGGGTTTCTGGGTATTCAGAAGAAACCCGGTTTCTTGGAGAAACCGGGTTTCTGGGTATTCAGTTCCTTAACCCAACCTTTACGCTTTTTGTCCAGTAAAATGGCGATTAGAGGCGTAGCGATCGATCGGAGATACAAATGAAGCAGACCCCCAGCAAAGGTTTTTCCTCCAAACCATCCAAACCACTCACCCAAGTTCCCCCACCCAGTAATCCTCCCTCTAGCGATATGGAATGGATTTCCGGTGGCACCTTCATCATGGGGTCTGATTCTTACTATCCCGAAGAAGGCCCCACCCACAAGGTCTCTGTCAGCGGCTTCTGGATGGATAAGTACACCGTCACAAACCAGCAATACCAGGGCTTTGTGGAGGCAACAGGCTATGTGACAGTTGCCGAACGCCAACCATCACTTAAGGACTATCCCCATGCTAAGGCTGAGCTTTTGGTGCCTGGATCTGCAGTTTTCTGGCTACCCCCGCAGCCCGTCGATTTGCGATCGTTCTGTTGGTGGAAGTACTCACCCGGAGCCAATTGGCGTCATCCCGAAGGGCCCGATAGCTCTCTTGAAGGTCGCGAGAATTATCCCGTTGTTCATATCGCCTACGAAGATGCCGAAGCTTATGCAACATGGGTTGGCAAAGAGCTGCCCACCGAAGCAGAGTGGGAGTTTGCGGCTCGTGGTGGGTTAGAGGGGGCAACTTATGTCTGGGGGGATAAATTGATGCCGAATCGCCAGCTGATGGCCAACATCTGGCTCGGTAAATTTCCCTGGCAAAACTCAAGAACCCGTATTCCTAAGCCAGAAGCGATCGGTTCCTATCCTCCCAATGGCTACGGTTTGTATGATATGGCAGGCAATGTGTGGCAATGGACGAGCGACTGGTATCAAGAGCGTCATCCAGAAAATGCCGCCAAACCTTGCTGTATTCCCGCCAATCCTAGAGGTGGTAAAAGAGAAGGAAGCTATGACCCTCATATACCTCAGTTTCCCCGCAAGGTACTCAAGGGCGGCTCGTTCCTCTGCGCTGCCAATTATTGCGCCCGCTATCGTCCTGCTGCCCGTCATCCCGAAACAGTAGATACCTCTACTGGTCACATCGGCTTTCGCTGCGTAGTCAGACCTGCTCAAGTTTAACGACAGAGGCTAGCAGCCCGGTTGAATCAAGCCGGGACTGTGAGGAGTAGCTGTGGGTGCTTTGGCAGTCAGGATAATGGTGCCATCCGCAGCGACTATCCAGCCTTGAGCTTCCACAATCTGGTAATTGGTAATTTGCGATCGCTCACTCCTTCCTCCACCTCCTCCTCTGAGCTTGGAGTCGGCCCGATCGGGCCTAGCCCACTCAACCGCTACAATGTCGTTGGTCATGGGATCGTTGGGATTTGGGGGTAAACCACCCCTTCCTGTTACTACAAAGGAACTGCCTGCCTCATCTCGCCGAGTACAAACGTTTTTGGCGACTAAACCTTCCACATCAACCACTGTTGTAGATAGCTCGACTAACCCAGCACTGGGGTCTACATCAGGCGTGTTGATTTGCACAGTACCGCCGAACTGAGCGCCTAAATCGGAAGTGGCGGTGATATCGCTGGTGATATCGCTCTGTTTGTCGCGGAACTGAGTGCCAAAGATACCAGAAGCATTAATAGTGACTTGACCGCCGAAGCTATTTGTTGCATTAGCAGTAATGTCGCTATTTTCCAGCGCCACTAAGTTAGCTGCGGTGATACTGATATTTCCTCCAGGATCGATGCCTTGCGAATTAGTGCTAATTCCGCTATTGCCGCGTAATATCAACGAGTCCCGTGCGTGGATATTAATGTTCCCAAATCCTGCCTTACTGTCAGATCTAAGCCTACCAAAGTTATCGAGCCCGATCGAATCAGCATTGATTTCCAAGCTACCTGCCGCTCCTGACCCCAGACTGCCTACATTGACTTCTCCAGAATCTGCTATTCTCAAAGAGCCAGTTGTAATCCTCAAGTTTCCCGCATTTCCACCCGCGTCGGCTTCAGTAAATAAGGCGCTATTAATTGTTTCACCTCCCAATGTGCCGATCCCAGTTACCTGCACCGAATCAGCATTCACATCTAAGATTCCTCCAGGGCCATCACCAAAAGATCCAGCCCTTACAGTACCCCCATTCTGAATAATTAATTGCCCTACGTTTAACATTAAATTTCCACCTGAATTTGTGCCGAAATTGTCTGCTGAGATTCTCGCTCCATCCCGGACAATCAACCTTCCAGCACTAATCCTTGCATCTCCAACCTTACCAGTAGCGCCTTCCTCTGCCGAAGCAAACAAGCCGCTACTACCGATCCTTAAATCAGCATTTTGTCGAGTCCCAATCAGTTCGATCGACTCTGAAGCGTTGACAATCAAATCCCCTGCATTACCCTCACCCAATGTGGAAGCTGCAATCTGTCCGCCACCTTCAATAGTGAGTCGTTTAGTTTCGATCGTTAAGTCGCCGCTATTGCCCTTAGCCCCAATATTAACCCCCGCACCGATGCCACCCGATAATTCTGGCGAGGGATTTGTGCCAATCAGTTCTATAGACTCGGAGGCTTTTACTGTCAAATTTCCCGCTTGACCTGCTGTAAAAGTATTAGTGCCTATTAATGCTCCATCTCGAATAATCAGCCGTTTGGTTTCCACAGTCAAGTTTCCACCATTACCTGTAAAGGAAACGTCGCCTAAGGAGGCTTGTGCAAATAAGCCACTAGGCGGCATCAACGGGTTATCTGATCCTACTCCAATCAGTTCTATAAGCTCCGAAGCAACTACCGTCAAATTTCCGGCGTTACCGGCACCAATTGATTGATTAGCGATAATTGCACCATCTCGAATGGTTAATCTTCCGGTTCTAATTGTTAAATTACCAGATGCTCCAGTTCCTACGGTAGAAGTTGATATCTGGGTATAAACAGGAAAATCGCCAAAAGCCTGGTTAAGTCCGCCCACAAGTTCCACCGATTCAGAAGTGGTGATATCTATATTTCCCCCACGTTGGGAGCCTCCATTATCAGAAGAAATCACTGCTCCATCAGTCATTGTTAAGCGCCTTGCCTGTATCTGAATATCCCCGCCACTATCACCGCTGGTATCGACAATTGCCCCTTGGGATAAGCTGAGATCTCGAAAGTTCTGCACCCCGTCATAATTCAGCGCCCAGCCTCGATCGATCGGGGTAAGATTGACTAAACTGTTATCGCCAACACTGCCTAATTCTATTCGTCCTTGCGACGCTTTCATTGTGCCGCCTTCGAGCATCACATCGCCACCCACTAGCGCAAAAGTTTTCCCAACTGGCACTTGCAGCGTAGATTCTGAGGTTCCATCCCTACTTCGATTGATAATGCGATCGGGATTTGCGCCATATTGCAATCCCAAGGGAACATTGATAGCTAGTAGTGCTGGCGCTTGGAGGTTAGTGGCGCTAAATTCTATGCCATTTGCAAATATAATACTGCTGGCTGTACTGCCTATAAATGAACCTTTGAGGTCTAATCGAGCCTTGGGGCCAAAGATAATCCCATTGGGATTAATTAAAAATAAGTCCGCATTTCCCAAAACTCCCAGCGTTCCTAAGATTTGGGAACTATTTCCTCCTGTCACTCGCGTTATAATTCGTTCGATCGCAGCTGGGTTAGAAAAATAGACACCCCCTCCTGACCCGACATTGAATTCCCGAAAACTGTGGAACAGATTAGCGCCGCGAATCGCTCCATTATCAATGCGATCGCTGCTAATATCGTTGATGACCGTTGGAGTAGTGACAGAGCTTTCACTGCCTAGAGTCCGATCGGGAATGAGCTGCGCTAAAGCATATTGAGTGAATACAGTAGTCCCACTCAGCGTCAAGTAACTTACCCACAACAACCTCCAACAGCATCTTATCCAGCCATAAGTCTGCATTTGTTGACACTCTCCCGCTAACCTGACGTAGTTGCGCTGAAGCGCTCTTTACTTACGCCCTTATATAATCAAAGACTATATATAGTTGTCGGGCTCTCACATTACAAAATTAATCTTAACTCAAAACCGAAACCTTAATTCTGCAATGCTAATGCCTCTACATAATCTTGTGGCCCGAAAGGAGTCAAGAGCGCTGAAGCGCAACTACTTACCTAAGATTTTGTTCGGAATGGGTCATGGGTACTTGTGGCCCGAAAGGAGTCAAGAGCGCTGAAGCGCAACTACATACCTAAGATTTTGTAATGGGTACGTTGTTGCGCTTCAGCGCTATCTTAATTAGCTATATTACCCACTTTTCCCACGAGCCTAACTGACAATTCTGTTATGCAAAAATGCGATGATACCGATACCGCCCCTCTAAAGAAGAATACCAGTTAGACCATTGGAGTAAGTTTCTTTACCCGATGTGTTCTGTAATAAACTCAAGGCAAGCCCATCATAAGCGATGCCAGTTATTGTGTACGGACTAACTTTTCCGTCGAGATCGAATACTTCGACTGTGTTGTTGCCCTTCCATTTCCACAACTCCATCGTTTCAAGTGCCACTTCCATTTGGCTTCGTGCGTCGGTCGATTGTTCGAGTAAATGGAAACATTGTTGGTTAACCAAAATCCCCGTATCGTGCCAATAACTATTGTTGGACATTGCTCTTGCGTAAACCACTCCACCCGCCACCGCTTCTAAATCTTCTTCACTGAGTTCATAGTCATCGAATTCATCTGAGTCGAGATCTGTCTTTTCCAGCGCCCAACGCATGGCGAATTCCAGATCTGAAACCGTAAAATCATAACCGAGTTCGGCGGCAACCTGGATAAAATTATCGGGGTTTTTAGCAGTTTCTAGCTGCGATTTGAGCGCTTCATCTTGTTGAAGTGCTAGACATAGCTCGTAAATCGCTTGTTGAGACTTGACAAAATTGTACTCTTCAATCGGTAAATTTTCAGCATTGATAGACTGGATCGCTTGCTGTGACATGAGTAACTCCTGCTTTGTACTGGTGAGATGGGTTTTAATGTTTTGCCGATTAGCAATTGCGGCCTTTGATTGACAAAAACTCTAAAAGGAAAAAAATACTGACAAATTTTGGTTGGATTGGCCTGTAGACTTTTCGCGAACAGATAGGCATAAATAAACGCCAAATGTTAACGCCCAATCTCCCTGACTCTGCCAACTCCAGATACACACAATAATTTCTTATGATTTTACACATATACTTAGTTGCTTGTCAACTGCTCACCGCAATTAAGTTTCGGAGAGCAGTTACGTATTTACACATACTACCTAATTTTTAAGATAACCCAGTTTTGTTAAAACTTTATGAATTTTGAGTAAAGTTATCCGTAATTTATGTGAAGCTTAAATAAAGAAAGCTTTATGGTTCTTCGGTTTCTAGTATGCCAAATTCTTAGTATTTGGGGAGATAGCATTCCCCAAGATAACATGAAGGGAAAATCAATGATTTTGATTGGGGAATGCTTAGCAAAGGCCCCAAGATAACGCAAGGGCCTTGAAAGCATTGCATTTCTACAAAAGTTTTAGCATATCAAGTACCGAAGAGCCCATAAGCATATCATAACGACCGCTTATTATTCGTTATAATTCCCAAATAAATGGTATTTTGAGATAAAATTTTCTTTTACGTGAAATTGCTGAGAGGTTACTGAAGTGCCGAAAGTCGTGTCAGTTCACTCCTATCGGGGTGGCACCGGAAAGTCCAACTTTACAGCAAATCTGGCAACAACCATTGCTCAGCACGGAAATCGGGTGGGTGTGGTTGATACTGATGTTCCTTCCCCTGGAATTCATAATATTTTTGGCTTAGACCCGGAAAATATGCACAAGACTCTCAATAATTATCTGTGGGGAGAGAGTCAAATCGAAGAAGCTGCGTATGATGTTAGCGCCAATGTTGGACTAAGCGGAGATAGCAAACTTTTTCTGGTTCCCTCCAGTGTGAGAGCAGACGATATCGCCAGGGTTTTGAAGGATGGATATGATGTCAGATTGCTCAATGATGGGTTTCGCAAGCTGGTAAAAAATCTACACTTAGACTACCTGTTTATTGACACCCACCCTGGATTGTCAAAAGAAACCTTTTTATCGATCGCAATTTCTCATGTTTTAATCTTGATTCTACGTCCCGACAAACAGGACTATCAAGGTACGGCGGTAACAGTAGATGTGGCCCGACAACTAAAAGTCCGCAAACTGCTGCTAGCGGTGAATAAAGTTCACAGCAAACTTAATGTTGACGCTTTGAAGCAAAAAATCGAGGAAAGTTATGACGCACCTGTAGCGGGGATCTTTCCGCTATCAGAAGATCTCGTCCAGCTGGCGAGTGAGGGTGTCTTCTGTTTGAGATACCCGGATCATCCCATAAGTCAGGAGTTCAGGAAGGTGGCGCAACGAATTATGGAATAAAAGGGCAGAGGAGCAGAGGGGCAGAGGGGCAGAGGGGCAGAGGAGCAGAGGGGCAGAGGGGCAGAGGGGCAGAGGGGCA